>DASTQY010000081.1:0-7185 GCA_035761525.1 Nitrospira sp.
ATAACCGGCCGGCGTTTTGGCCAGCAGGACCGCCCGATGGTTGTCGGCCGTCAACTCTGCCCCGAGAATGGGCCGCAGACCCTGCTGCTTCGCTTCCTCGATAAACCGGATGGCGCCGTACAATCCGTTGGTATCCGTGAGAGCCATGGCGGGGAATCCGTACTGGCGAGCCGAGCGGCAGAGTGCCGCCAGCGACGACACCCCGCGCATCGGCGAATACTGAGAATGAACATGCAGGTGGAGGAAAGGGGGCATCATCGCAGAGTTCTCCCCCAGGACAGGGACTGCTCGCCGAATTTCGCGCGAATCGCATCGAGTGCCCTAGACAGCCGATGGGATGCCGGCGGGGCCGAGGTCCACGCGTCAAAGAGCGACAGTTGCTCGGCCGGCGGCTCCAGTTTTCCCGCCTGCAGCGTCAGTCGTGTGAGGCGCACTCGCCGGCGCATACACCGGTAAAACAGGCGCGTGAGCAGCGGCTGAAGATCGGCCTCCCAATATGTGCCATGTGCCAATCGTTCGTGCGCCTCTCGCTCAACGTGATCGCTGTGGCGGACAGAGAGACGGAGAAAGCGGCAGATCCGCTGTTGGTGGCGAAGGGTGGTGCAAATCCGTTCCAGCAAACCGTACAGCCGTCCAAGGAGGAGGTGATCGTCCACTTCATCGGGATCGAGAGAGATGGCCCATTCGATCATCGGCTGTGCGGCAGGAGGGCGGACCGGCGATGGATCAACCCCCAAGGCCCAGTCATGCAGCAGAGCGGCGGAGGCGCCGAACGCGGCTTCGAGCTGCGCCACCGAGACCGAGGCGATCGCGCCCAGTGTGCGAAGGTTCAAATCTTCCAGCCGTTGCACGAGCTTTGACGCGCGGGTTCGAGGGAGGCCGGGAAGCCATATGGACGGCAAAGGAGCGAGAAACGGTTGTTCGGACCCGCGCTGAATCCATAAGACTTGAGGCGGTCGGTGCAGTGTCGTCGCCGCCAGCTGTGAGACCAGCTTGTTTCCAGCCAATCCGATCACGCTGTGCCATCGATGGTATCGGGTTAATTCACGTCCGATGCGCGTGGCGATATCGATAGGCGCACCCAAAAGCCGGGTCGTGCCGGTCAAGTCGAGAAACAGCGAGCCAGGCCGGATCGATTCCCAGACCGGTGCAAAGGACAGGACACGCTGTTGCAACTCGCGGTGCGCGGCCTGCGCATGCGATAAATCTGGAGCGACCAACCGTAGATCGGGACAAAGCAGACGCGCCAATTCGACGGACATGCCCGGCTGGAGTCCTTGAGAAGAGGCTTCAACAGAAACTTCTCGAATCAAGGCCCGCGGTGTATGGACTGGCGCCATGGCCACCGGTCTGTTCCGCAACGCAGTGTTTTGGGCACGGGCGAGCGCAATCCCAAACGAAGGAATGTCTAAATATACGATCTGCCGATCCATCATCCAAAGCCATGCGGTCAAAGCCATGTGGTGTAACCAATGGTTACAAACACATGAGAGAAAGTCAACCAGATGAAGAACCCTATTTGCGCCGGCATTGTCGGCTATGTTAGTTTCTCCGCTTCGCGTCGGCTGAAAGGCCGAGCACCTACACCTCGCTCCGGACGCGTTCCGGGGCCTTTGTCCAGGAGGAACTCTGCATGGAGCTCTACGAGTCTCTATTCATTATTCGTCCGTCCGTCTCCGATGAGGAGACTAATGCGCTTATCGAGAAGATGAAGGGTGTCGCCGATAGGACTGGCGCGCAATTCATCAAGTCAGAGAACTGGGGCAGAAAGAAGCTGGCCTATGAAGTCCGGCGTGAGCGGAAGGGTACGTACGTCTACTTCTACTTCAAGGCGCCGAACAATACGGTCGGCGAATTGGAGCATGCCTATCGCCTAGAGGACAACATCATCAAGTTCCTCACCGTCCATCTCGAAAAGGAACTGGTGCCCCGCCGGGTCGCGGAGACACCATCTGAGGAGTTTACCGGTGGCCGGGTTTAATAAAGTCATTCTTATCGGGAATCTGACCCGCAACCCCGAGTTGCGGTATACGCCGAACGGCACGCCGGTCGCCGCACTGGGCTTGGCAGTGAGCCGGCGCTATAAGCAGGGTGACGACCTGAAAGAAGAAGTCTGTTTTGTGGACATCGTTGTGTTCGGGAAACAAGCCGAACACTGTGGACAGTACCTCAGCAAAGGGAACGGCATCATCGTGGATGGCCGATTGCAGCAACGGCGTTGGGAAACGGAAGACGGTCAGAAGCGCAGCAAGCATGAAGTGGTCGCTCAGACGGTCACATTTCTACCGAAGCGCGGTGACGGCGGCGGCCAGAATGCGGGTGGCGAGTCCGGCATGCATGAAAATTCCAACTATGAGTACGAAGAACCCCAAGGATGAGGGACAACATGGAACGTGAACGCGGCGGCAGCGGCGGAGGGCGAGGCGATGGGGGCGGAGGCGGGCGGTTTTTTCAACGGCGCCGGCCATGCCGGTTTTGTATCGAAAAGGGCTCAATAGATTTTAAGGATGTCGGCCTCCTGAGGAATTTTTTGACGGAGCGGGGGCGCATCGTTCCCCGCCGAATCTCCGGCAACTGTCTGGGACATCAGCGCGAATTGACGACCGCCGTCAAGCGGGCCCGGCATATCGCACTGATCAGTTTTGCCGAAGAGCGGTAAAAGACGGTCTGAGGAATGGACATCCAAGCAGGTATGACGATGGGAGTGCTCACACCGCTGGTAGCCGATATTTCGACAGAAGGGCTGTCACTGGTCGGCGAAGCGACGGCTGAAGAACTCGAGTTGACGGCGGCCGATGCGACCCTTCGGGGTCCGGTGTCCGTAAGTCTGGACATGATGCAGGCTGACGACATGATTGCGGTGACCGGTGTGCTGGAAGGGACAGCGGTCCGACAATGTGTTCGATGCCTGAAGGAATATGAGGACCCATTGGCATTTTCCGTCCATGCCGCATTTGCTCGTGAGGGCAAGGAATTCAAACCTGGCGTGCGTCCACTGAAGGGCGCCGAGCCCCGCAAGGGCCGGCCAACGCTGGGCAAGCCGGAAGCGGATGCAGAGCCAGAAGACGAAGGAGATGATCGCTATTTCTATCAGGGCGATCACATTGAACTGGCACCCATGTTGCGGGAGCACATTATTTTAGCTTCTCCGATGCAGCCGCTCTGCCGGGACAATTGCGCCGGGCTGTGTGCGCGATGCGGGAAAGATTTGAACGAGGGGCCTTGCCAGTGTCCCACTGAAGCGCCACCGTCGGCGATCCGGGTGATTCGAAGAACAAAAAACTGATCAGTTGGTCACAGCGAGGGAGCGCCGCTGGAGACCGGTTGCTGGAGGAAAGACGATGCCCAATCCCAAACATAAGCATTCGAGAGCCAGACGCGACAAGCGCCGGACACAGAAACTACGGGTCACGCCTCCCGGTATGTCCGTATGCCCGCAGTGTCACGAACTCAAGCTGCCTCACTACACGTGCTTGAACTGCGGGACCTACAAGGGGAAGGCCGTCATCCAGGTCGAAGAAGTGTAAGGGCCAGACGTAAAGCTTCCGGCGAAGACACGACCTGTGCTGCTATCTTGGAAGGGCCGCTGCTCGCATAGTTGAGCAGTGATTCGCGCCCGATGTGTTGCCGCAAGTATTACGCGTCCCCAATCGGTTGCGTCGTTGGGCATACTGCTCTACACTCGCCTCGTACTCGAACTCTTCAGTAGTGTTTTCTTATGGGTAAGCGGACCGTCATGACCACATCTTCGCGCATGAAAATCGCGCTTGATGCCATGGGTGGAGACCATGGTCCTGTCCCCTGTATCGAGGGCGCCCTTCAAGCCGCTCAGGAACTGAACGTCGACGTCATTCTCGTCGGTGACGAAAAGGTGCTTTCAGACGCCTGTCACCGGCTTGGTTGCACCGATGGCCGTCTGTCCATCAAGCATGCACCGCAGGTTGTAGAGATGCATGAATCTCCTGCAGCGGTGGCGCGCAAGAAGCGGGATTCGTCCATTTGGATCGCCACTGAGTTGGTGAAGAGCGGTGAAGCCCAGGCGGTGGTGAGTCCCGGGAATACCGGCGCCAGCATGGTGGCATCCTTTTTTCTTCTCGGGTTGACCAAAGGCGTTGAACGACCGGCCATCGCGACAAGTCTACCTACATTGACTGGAGAAGCGATCATGTTGGACGTTGGCGCCAACGTCGATTGCACCGCGCAACATCTCATTCAATTCGCGATCATGGGGAACGAATATGGGCAGCATCTTTTTAAAAAGCCCAATCCACGGATCGGGCTGTTGAGCATCGGCGAAGAGGATAGTAAAGGCAACGAAGTGACGAAAGAAGCATTCAAGCTGTTGCGGAACAGCTCATTGAATTTCATAGGCAACGTCGAAGGGCGTGACGTCTACAGCGGCAATGCGGACATTGTCGTCTGCGATGGCTTCATCGGGAACGTCGCCCTGAAGATTTCCGAAGGAGTCGCTGATACCATCAAGAAACTGCTCTTCAAGGAAATATCAGGGTCGTTTTTCGGACGGTTAGCTTATCCGTTGATCGCCACTCCTTTAGTGAAACTGAAACGCCGGATCGATTACGCCGAGTTCGGCGGCGCTCCGCTACTCGGGGTGAATGGGATTACGATCATCTGTCATGGGCGTTCGTCAGCCAAGGCGATTAAAAATGCCATTCGCCGCGCGAAGGGCCTCGCCGAGAGCCATGTCGACCAATTAATTCAACGGGACATCGAGGAAAGCCGGTCCCAGAGCCGGCCGGCTGAGGAACCTTCGTCATGAGGGCGCACATCACGGGAACCGGGTCCTATGTACCCTCAAAAATCCTCTCCAATGCGGACTTGGAGAATATGGTGGCGACGTCCGACCAATGGATCACTGAGCGTACGGGCATTCGGGCCCGTTCTGTGTGCGGTCCCGGAGAAGCGTGTTCGGATTTGGGAGTCAAGGCAGCACAGCGCGCGCTCGAGGACGCTAAGATCAGCGCCTCCGACCTCGACATGATCCTGCTGGCCACCTGTACCGGCGATTATCCGCTTCCGGCCACCGCCTGTTTGATTCAACAGCAATTGGGCGCCAAGCGAGCCGCAGCCTGCGATCTCTCTGCGGCGTGTTGCGGATTTGTGTACGCGCTGTCGATCGCGGACGCCTACATCCGGACCGGCATGCGCCATGTCTTGGTGATCGGATCGGAAGTCATGTCGGCAATCACCGATTGGACGGACCGGAATACCTGCGTCCTCTTCGGGGACGGCGCAGGAGCCGCGGTGGTCAGCGCCACTGAAGGGGATCGTGGCATCCTCTCTACACATTTACGATCCGAGGGTGAGCTTTGGGAATTGATCGCCGTGCCGGGCGGCGGCTCACGATTGCCGCCCTGCGAGAAGGTGCTTGCTGAGAAGCTGAACTGCATTAAGATGAAAGGCAATGAGACCTTCAAGGTGGCCGTGCGTACGTTGGAGGAAATCGCGCGAGAGACGTTGGCCGCGAACCGTATGACCATTTCGGACCTGGATCTCTATGTCCCGCACCAGGCCAACGTTCGGATCCTGAAGGCGGTGGCAGACCGGTTGGGTTTGCCGCTTGAGAAGGTTATGCTGAACCTTGATCGCTACGGCAACACGTCCGCCGCGTCAATACCCATCGCTCTTGACGAGGCCATAAGGCAGGGCCGGATCACCAAGGGCTCCCTCGTGATGTTGGGCGCCTTTGGGGCCGGGTTGACTTGGGCTTCAGCACTGATCCGGTGGTAAATCTGTAACCGCAACAGACCGTGGTTGCCCGCACCGTGAAGCAGCACGATCCGGTGTGTGGCGGAGGCCTCCAGGGAACTTTTCCCGTTGACTTTCCAGCGCGTTTCGAAGATATCTAACCGCTTATGAATCCAGCAGTCGGCTTCTTATTTCCTGGCCAAGGTTCTCAGTCGGTAGGAATGGGAAAGGCGCTTTTCGAGGCGCATTCAGAGCTCAAGCAGATCTATGCCGAAGCCACGGAGGTGCTGGGATACGATATTGCCGAGCTTTGCTTCAATGGGCCTGCGGAAACCTTGAACCTGACCGAGCATACTCAACCGGCATTGCTCGTCAGCAGTGTGGCCGCGCTCCGGGTGTTGGAGCCAGCTGGAATCATACCACTGGCTGTCGCCGGTCATAGTCTCGGTGAATACA
This sequence comes from Nitrospira sp., assembly GCA_035761525.1. Lineage (GTDB taxonomy): Bacteria > Nitrospirota > Nitrospiria > Nitrospirales > Nitrospiraceae > Nitrospira_C. The sequence goes on from DASTQY010000081.1 coordinate 6,166, forward strand.
CGGCACTCGTGGCAGCGGGGGGCCTGACGTATCGCGACGCCGTCGCCATTGTACAAAAGCGAGGACGATACATGGCGGAAGCGGTGCCTGCTGGCACCGGTTTAGTGGCTGCTCTCCTTGGGCTTGCGACCGATGCGGTCAAGGAAGCGTGCCGGGAAGCAGCATCCGTGGGAATTGTTCAAGCGGCGAACTTCAACTCTCCGGGCCAGGTGGTCATTGCCGGAGAAAAGGCCGCGGTGGAACGCGCGATCGAGCTTGCCAAAGGTAAAGGGTGCAAGAAAGCAGTGCCATTGCCCGTGAGCGTTCCCGTTCATACACCGCTGATGCAGAAGGCTGCCGACCGGTTGGCGAAAGAACTCGCAGCGATTACCTGGTCCGATTTGCGCATGCCATTGATCAATAACGCAGAAGCCAGGCCAGTTACGAAAGCCGGAGATATTCCGGCATCCTTGGTGCGGCAACTGCCCTCATCCGTGCTCTGGGAAGACTCCGTGACGCGCATGGCGAGCATGGGCATCAAGACCTTCGTCGAAGTGGGGCCAGGTACTGTCCTGACTGGACTGGTGCGAAGAATCGTACCTGACGCCGTCACCCTGAATGTGAATGACCCGAAATCGCTGGCGGCCACGCGCATGGCATTGCGGCAATAGAACAAGGAGCAGCAGGTATGTCACTACAGGGTCGCGTCGCAATCGTCACAGGAGCGGCACAGGGCATAGGCCGGGCCATAGCGGAGACGCTGGCAGAGGCGGGAGCGGACGTCGTCGTCGCCGATCTCGATCCGGTGCGCTCTCAGGATGCGGTTGCCGCAATCGAAAAGATCGGCAGGAAAGCCCTCAATGTCAAAGTGAACGTGGCCGACTCTAATGACACCAAGACCATGGCAGACCACGTGCTCAAACAGTGGGGGAAAATTGATATCCTGGTCAATAATGCCGGTATCACCCGCGACGGGCTGCTACTACGGATGAAGGAAGAAGATTGGAATCTGGTGCTTCAGGTCAATTTGAACGGCACATT
>DASTQY010000082.1:0-3405 GCA_035761525.1 Nitrospira sp.
TATAGAGTCATCGCCTCCAAGCGGCCGGACTTTCATGGATTGGCCCAACAGTCTGGGCCGGCCGGCCCGGAGCGGCTTTGTACGTTTGGCAAAAGGTCCTTGATGAATGGTCTCCAGTTCCGTCAATGAGGCCCGCACTGCCCTTGCCACGAGCCAAGCGAGGGTAAGTCCCGGCGTCCAGTACACCGCGTCGCGCATTTGTTCGACTAGGTGCGACGGCAGATTGACGGTCAACCGAACCATGCGTGGCGCTTCCGGCTGGTGCTTCACCGGTCCGGTGCTGGTGACGGATCCTGCACGATGAAACAGGATGTCGGAGGCACTTGGGGTCGTGACCGTGGTGGTTGGCATTGTCTTCCTCCTTGTCATGATGAATGTGAGTCGCCCAAAACGGCGTCGTTGAAGATCCGCACTGAAAGGTCGCGTGCCGTCGGAGATTGGCACGCGACCTTGTTGGCCGAGAATCGGGGCGACAGTGTGCCTTCGGATGGGCACCATCCGGAGGAACCCGCTCGCTGACAGTCGGCGTTTGCCGCCTGTCGCGGTACTATCTGCGCCGCTTCTCGCCGATATTGCCCGAAGAACCGGTCGTAACGTCATGCGCATTCGCCTCAGCAACAGCCATGCCAGGTCCGGCACTTTTGAATTCAATGAAGAATCCTAAGTAATCGCGCTGAGCGGGACGACGAGGAAGTTTGTGACGAGGCGCAGTCGAGATGAAAGGTATCCGAAACAATACCGGCGTTATCTCAGGAGATACATCAAGAGAAGGCCCGGTGGGAGGTAGAAGTTGTGGGAGAGCTATTGGTGCAGGTGCTTCATCGCCGCCGCACAGAGGATGATGAAGAAACCCATCCAAAGGGCCGCACGCTGAAAAGGTATGACCTCGTAGGATTCGCCCTCTTCGGCATCATCATCCGACTTGAAGATTACCGTGTAGAGGAACAGCGTCAGGAGGCAGAGCACGAGGAAGAGCTTGATAAAGAATATTGTCAGGTATTTTGCGTGATGTTGGACACCTGAACCGGTCTGTGAGGTGAGGACTTGATTGACGTAATGGAGGTTGATCCCACCCGTAAACAAGAGAATCACAAGGAGGATTCCCGCCACTTTCTTGTAATGCTGATAGAAGACATCGGTGATGGGCTTGATCTGCTCCCTTGCGACGGCCTTCTGGAGGCCAGGGGTGACGGCCATGACGAGGAAAGCCAGTCCGCCGATCCAAATGACCGCGGACAACAGATGAAACCAGTGGTTCACGATCGGAATGAGCGTATTGAGATCGGTGACGATGCTTTGGAAGGCGTCCATAGAAATCTTTATTCGTGAAGCCTGAAGCGTGAAGCGAGAGTGCGATTCTTCATGCAGTCATTCGCGCGAGTACGCTTCACCAAAGGCGAGAAGTGCTTAGAACTTGAAGACCGGTGCGTCGTTGCCGAAGCGCTTCTTTCGAAGCTCTTCCATCAGTTCGATGGTCACGGTTTCAATGCCGTGTTCCCGTGCATGCTTCTCAACGCCCTTCTTTACCATGGCGCGGAGAAAATACGGGATGCGGCTCAATCGCAACGAGGCCGCATTGTCCCACTGCACGGTTGACGACTCTTCGACGTTGAACGCGACCTTGATCTTCTCGCCACCTTTCGGCGTGTAAAGGCACCACTGGTCCTCATCCAACCAATCCCCATGATCGACATAAGGACGGGCCCGGCAACCTCCGCAGATGTCGGAATACTCACAGTCGCCGCACTTGCCCTTCAGCTGAGGATACCGGAACGAATTAAAGATGTCGGATTTCTCCCACAGCTCGACGAAGCTGTTCTCTCGGACATTGCCCGCAGAGAGCGGCATGTAGGGACAGGGGGTCAGTTCACCGTTAGGTGTCACACGAGCGTAATTAGTCCCGGCCAGGCAGCCACCGCCCATGTATCCCGTCGCCTTCGTGATCGGTGAATTCGGATCCTTCTCATAGGCCAGCCGTTTGAAGTGCGGAGCGCAGCGGGCCCGAATCAACATCCCCTGATACTCATCCTGACACTTCACCAGGTAGCCCAAAACCTCCTCGTATTGGGCGGGGGTAATGTCCGTCAATTCTTCACCTCGGCCCGTGCAGACCATGAAGAAGACGTTGAGTACCCGTGCTCCGAGGCCATGAGCCCATTCCACTACGGCCGGCAGTTCCTGATAATTCATTGGTTGCGCGCTGAAGTGCACCTGGAACTGCAGCCCGTTGCGCTTGCTGGCTTCAATGCCCGCGACCGCCGCTTCCCACGCTCCAGGCACGCCACGAAAAGCGTTGTGCTTCATCGAATCAAGTGAATCGATGCTGATGCCGACACCCATCACCCCGATGTCGACCAGTTCTTTTGCCATCCGGTCGTCGATCAGCATGCCGTTCGTACCGAACACCACCATAAAGCCAAGTTTCACGGCATGACGCGCGATCTCGAGAATGTCGGGACGCACCAGCGGCTCACCGCCGGTTATCACCAGCAGACATCCTTTGTTGACCTCGGCGATCTGATCAATCAAACGGAAACACTCTTCAGTCGAAAGTTCATCGTCACCGCCTGCCGCCTTGGTGGTCGCATCGAGGTAACAATGGTCGCACTTGAGATTACACCGCTTCGTTAGATTGAGCGCGACCAAGTAGGGTTTGAAGTCATCGACGGTCCGGCCGTCAAATGGACCCTCGGTCTGCGGCTTTGGTGTCAAGAATTGCGTGAGCTGTTGCTGAAGGGACCCAATCGCTCCTGAGAGGGATGGACCGTTGAAGATAGGGAGGGATTTACCCATGAGCGTGGTTAATATGGACCAGAGAAATCGTTATACGAGTAAGTTCAAAGTGGACAAGCACCGGGCCATTCGACGTCACTCATGGCCATTGCGCCTACGCTCTGCCTTTGCCTGTGAGATTGGCGATCATGTCCTTGAGGTTGCCGGTCTTCATGGCTTCTTCCATGTAGCCCTTTGCTTGCTCGATCCCTTCGTTGGCGACTTCCAACGAGATGTGGGTCGTACCGATCTTCTCGGCATGCTTGATGATGAGTGCCTTTGTGCAGTCTCGCATGAAGCCTTCCGGCGCCCGCTCGAGTCGTGCCTGTGCCTCCGCTGTCCAGTTGTAGGCAGACGCTTCTGCGCCCCCGTTGCCGTTTTCCGGTGAGGCGACATCGCGCATTCCGTTCCCATTGGCCTGGGCAAGCTTCGCCTCGGCAGCGGCCGACGTGCCCGCGCCCTTGTTGGCGAAAATCGGCTGATAGTCTTCGGAAGCGGCTTCCTGGATCATCGGTGCCGCGTACTCCAAGGTGATGGTCGTCATGCCGAGCTTCCGCGCGCTCTTTTCGATCTTCGCCTTGGCGCGGCGCCGCTGGAATCCTGCCGGTACGGCACGGATGGCTTCTTTAGCAT
>DASTQY010000083.1:0-10165 GCA_035761525.1 Nitrospira sp.
AAAGCAGAGGACAGAGTTTGACGGGATTAGAGGCCGCCGTCAAGCGGAGAGGCGAGTGATAAAAGCGGTGGGGACATTCGAGGAGGAACTACTTGAGAGAGAAGAAGGCACACCATCGGGCAACGACAGTTGCATCTCCATGAGCAATTGGTCGCGATGTGCTTTACAAATGCCGTGAGAATGGAGTTCCCGCGACGACGAAGAGTCATCTAGTGTCTTGTAAAGAACGGCTGGTCTTCCTTCTTGTTCACACCAAGCACATAAAATGATCAAGGAAGCACCCTCCATCGACCACAGCGTAAGAGGATGCGGGAAATCCATGACCTGCTCACTACCCTAGGTGAAGAGCAAAATATCACTGCCCAAAAAACGGCACTACGAATGAGGCCGATGCAGCGAAGCTTGGTATGTACTTATACAGCGACCGGAAACACTCTACTGCGGTCGTCGTTGACAGTATCTGTCTTCACTTCGTGACTCTTCGGGTAATCATCACGATGCGCGCGAATGGCTGCTTGCACAACAAGTTGGAGAAAAACAGATTCCGTCTCAACACGTGGAACCACGAGGGTAATGGTGGATGACATGAGAGAACTCCTTTCCGCATTCCTTGCTTTCTTCGCCTCGGACGAAATTGAAAAGCTGAGGCAAGGAGCGATGGCTGTAACTGTATCAATCGAATCAGGAATCGCGTTGAAGCCTGAGGGGTTGTCGCTCGACAGTCAGAGGGGGAAACAGCCTTGGCCTTACTTGGGGGGTCGCAGCCATGACGATAGCGAGAGACTTCGCATTCTCTCGGGCGCGGTGTGGTCATTGGCAAGACCTCACGTTATGGATCGCGCTTTCGCCAGGACCGCAGGTAAAGGGCTGTTAGCCTATGCCCCCAAGAAGCAGGTGTCAATTAGCTGAGAAGTGGCAATGGGAGCCATTTTTCGGCGTGTCAACGCGGTTGATATATTGTCTCATGGTCATTCCGCAGCCTATGACGTTGGTTCAACAGCCAGAGCCATTCGATGACTGGGACTGGGTTTTCGAACTTAAGCACGATGGATTTCGCGCCTTGGCGGGCATCGAGCATGGACAGTGCCGGTTCTTTTCTAGGAAGAAACACAAGCTAGTGGGCTATCAAGACCTTCGAACCGCATTGGTGAAAGAGGTCCATGCGGAAACGGCGATCCTGGATGGTGAGCTAGGGGTCACGGATCACATGGGCCGGACGGTCTTTGCCGATCTCATGCAACGGCGGAACCTCGCTCGGTACTTCGCCTTTGATTTGCTTTGTCACAACGGGGGAGATTTAAGGAAGGTGGCTTTATTGACGCGAAAGGAAAAACTCAAATGGATCTCGCCGGCGCGATCTGCCCATGCCCTCTATGTCGACCATTCGCGCGGCTGTGGTAGCGCACTATATCGCCTGGCTTGTCAGTTGGACCTGGAAGGCATCGTGGCAAAACGGGCAGACAGTAGGTATGAGGACAACCCAAATCTACGGAATTGGATCAAAATCAAAAATCTTGGCTACAGTCAGAGGGAAAGGAGGGGAGACCTGTAATTCAAGCGCGCAGGTTAGCTTTGAAACTATTTAACCTTGGATGCTTTCCACCCGATCTTAGAACCCTTACGCAGATTGCATGGAGGACAAGCTAGTGCGATGTTGTAAGACCAGTGAGTTCCGCCTCGGCTAATAGGAAAGATGTGCTCAACATGATAGTGGCGCAAGGGCTCATAACAATAAAAACAACGCCCCGACTCGGGCCCTGAATGTGATCGTAAGTGCTTAAAGTTCTGGAGCTGGCGAGAGGAATTGAACCTCCAACCTGTGGTTTACAAAACCACTGCTCTGCCATTGAGCTACGCCAGCCAGCTAGATTGCTGAGGGAAGAACGATTGATTATTGAGCCGAGAACGTAGCAACTGCTTAGAAGCCTGTCAAGCAATGCGCCGCCGTTAGGGGAGCGGGGGAGAGGGCAAATTCATCTTCCGGTGGGCCTCAAGAATCTCGTCCACAAGATTTAGCGCGTCATTCAAGACATCATTCGCGCAATTCACGGTGATGTGAAACTGCTTCATGGCCTCGTCCAGGCGTCCCTCCTCGTGCAACGCCTGAAATCTGCGGTGATGCTCATCAAGAATGGCGTGCTTGGCGTCCAGCATCAGGCAATCGGTAGCTGTCATGTATGCTCCTTGCAGCGATGAGCGCTCACTCTAGCAAAGCCGGCTGCGGCGAACAATCATACGTTTGGGTGGGTAGGCAAGGGGTGAGATTTACGTCCGACACGATGAAAAGACCGACTGGTCTTGAGCAATAGAGCACACAAGAAGGGCCGATGCGGCTTGACGGCGATTGACGGACGGTTTAAGGTGCCGCCACTGCAACCCGAACGGGAGGGCTTCATGCGTTCTTTGTGTATGCTTGCCGTTGCGGTACTGACGTTGGCCGCCTGTTCTTCTACCGAGTGGGTGCATCCCAACAAGCCATCCTCCGAATACATCAACGACTACAACAAGTGCCAAAACTTAGTCCTTCGCGATCCCAAGCTCCAGCAAGGCAGCCAGCTTATGATCTTGAACGCCACCGAGCGTTGTGTGCAGAAGGAAGGCTGGCGGCTCGTGGAGCAGTGACCAAGCCCGACTCAACGGTTTTCTTGCAGTCCGACCCCTCTCGTTCATCTCCCCGAAAAAGTTAACACTCTGTTTACGAATCGTTGATCCGGCCGGAACAACAGGTCGGTAGTCTTTCCACATGCAAAACAGCAGCTCACATGTCAAACCGTCTCCACGACTCACCCTAAAGAGGAAATCATGCTCACTGTTGATCAGTTAATGACAAAGAGTCTAGTGAACATTGAGTCCGGCAGATCGGCCATCGAAGCTGCAAAGCTAATGAAAACTCACAAAGTCGGCAGCGTGTTCGTACAAAAGGACAATCGCATAATCGGCATAGTCACTGAGCCGGACATCATCCGCAAGGTCGTCGGCGCCGAACGGGTCCCTTATTATGTGCCGGTAGAAGAAATTATGAGCAGTCCAGTCATCGGTATCGATTGGCGGCGTCCGATCACAGAGGCAGCGGACATGATGGAACGATATAAGACCCGACACTTGGCAGTGCTGAATGGTGGGTCAGTTGTCGGAATTCTATCAGTCAGGGATCTCTTGCATCCTGTATCCGTGGACGAATTGTAAGCCCAGAGACGACCATGCCCATGGAAAGGCCAAGCATGTTTGATGATGCGCTGACGCACATAATCGCATCGAGTGTCGAAGTAGCGACGGGTGCTGCGGTGGTGTACTTCATCTATTCGATTTGCCGAGATGTTAGAAATGCATTTCTCCGATAAGACCCTCTGAATGCTCAACAACTCTTGAGGTGTCCCATGACCACAGTTTTACTAGATCAAAAGCCCATTGCACCGCGTGTCCATACACTGGAACAGACAATCCTTGACAGACTGGAAGAAGAGTCTGTTGTCGGCTTGGACGAGCTGATTGAGATGCTCCCCCAATACAGCTGGAATCAAATCTTTCACGCAGTAGACCAGTTGGCGCGTTTTGGAAAAATTGTGCTACGTCGCCATCGCTATGACTACACATTGTTCTCCACAAGCTACGCCGCCTGAGGAAGACAACGGCCTCAGCGACGTTCATCTTGCTGTGCATTCCACGTCACCTCAGACAATCCACACACCCCATCGTTCTCTCATCTATTCACCTTTCGAGTCGGCCCGCCTAAAACACCGAGTGACGGGATTCTGTGCGTCTTGGCGCGATGTTGACTGTCGGCCTACTTCAATGGACTTGTTTGGTGCGGTGGACTAGCGCATTCCCTAAGGTCTTTGGGTCCCCTGAAAACATCTATTAAGCGATAGGAAAGTTAACAAGTGTGTAACAACTCGTTCATTGCCACGCAATCTTAGTGCCTTAGCGTGGGCAGGTGATAAGGAGAATCCGTTACCATCAAGAGGAGGGCATTCATGAGGATAAATCCGTGTGCATTGCTCTTGTGGGTGGTAATGATGACGCCGGTGGCTCTCACCTACGGACAGGAGCCGCCGATGCCCGGCGTCGCCAGTCCTAAGCCACCCGGTCCCATCAAGCCGGCCCAAGAGACAAAGACACCTTCCGCCGATGCCACCTCTCTTGAGGAGCTCATGTTGGAGAAAGGCCTTATTTCACAGGACGACTACATTCGGCTCAAAGCAGAGCAGGAACGCCGACTTTCAGAATCGGCGACGATGGCGGAGTTCACCGCCAGCCCGCGATGGTATGAACGGCTGCGGCATTATGGCTACGGCCAGCTTCGGTACAACCAACTGGGCAATCCCAATGGTCAAGTCCGCACTTATCATGATGCATCAGTCGGCGATGCGAGCAACGGGGCACAGCCGGGGTTTTTCTACCGTCGAATCCGCTGGGTCATCACCGGTCAAGTGTCCGAACACGTCGGCATCTTTTTCCAACCTGATCTAGCCAGTAACGTCAGCGGCAACACCCACGTTGTTTCAATGCGCGACGCATGGGGAGAATGGTATTTCGATAAGGACAAAGAATACCGCTTCCGAGCCGGTCTCCAGCGCGTGCCTGCATCCTGGGACAACTGGCAAGCTTCCCGCCAGCGAATGGCAATCGATCGTGCGGATGCCACTAATTCGGGCGCGCAGAGCGAACGCGACCTCGGTCTCTCGTTTCAGTGGTCGCCAAAATTTGCCCAACAGCGGTGGAAGCACATGATCGACTACCTGTACGGTGCCGGAGACTGGGGCATGGTCAATATTTCCGTCTACAACGGTCAGGGGTTGAATGCGCAGGAAACGAACAAAGACAAACACGTCGGCATTCGGCTGGCGTATCCCTTCGAGTTGCCGGGAGGTCGTCTATTCGAGGTAGGCATGAACGCATACCGGGGCCAGTTTAGCGTCAACAGAGGAACGCCGGCGGCAGGAACGACCTTGTGGTCGAATTTTGACGCTGGACATGCCTCAGGAAAATATCTCGATGAACGCTTGAACTTTTTCATCTATTACCCACCCCAACCTTGGGGTTTCATTGCGGAATATGTGGTGGGTCGAGGGCCTGAACGCGATCCCAATACCGGGGTCATTGGGGAGAAAAGCCTGTACGGGGGCTATGTCCAAGGGCACTACACGTGGCAATACAGCGATGTCGGATTGGCCAACTTTTATGTTCGATATCAAGCCTACAATGGCGGCTTGAAGTTCCAGGCCGGCGCGCCAAGCGACAACATGCAGGAAACCGAAATCGGTGTCGCGTGGATGCCGGATCCCCAATGGGAGATCACAACGGCGTACACCTTCACTGAACGACGTAACGTGTTTACAACCACACCGGGGACCGCGACGACGCCGGGCCGCCAGTTCGATGCATATGGCAACCTGATACGCCTTCAACTGATATGGTTTTTCAACTGAGGTACTATGACGGTCTTAGAAGCCATGCAGAGCAATTTGCTGACGCCGATGCCGCTATTTTTTGCACTCGGTCTGTTGGCCAAGCTGGTCGGCTCCGATCTCAAAGTTCCGGACGCGATTTATACCGCCCTCGTGTTGTATCTCTTGACGGCTATCGGCTTCAGAGGCGGTGCTGAGATCCATGAAGTGGGAATTGGAACGATTTGGGCGGCATTGTTGGCCGCGGCATTCCTTGGGATCCTAATTCCCTGTGTCGGATTTGTGGTTCTGAGACAACTGGGCCGTTTCTCAATCCACGATGCAGCGGCGGTCGCGGGACACTACGGATCGGTCAGTGCGGTTACCTTTGCCGCGGCGTCACAATTCCTCACGTCGCTGAACATCCATCCCGAACCCTATATGTCGGCGTTCCTCGCGATCATGGAACCCATCGGGATCGTCGCCGCCATTTTTTTGGCCCGAGCGGCACTGCAGCTAGAATCGGTGCCGGGCACTCGCTGGCTCCGGCCGGTGCTTCATGAAGTCTTGACCGGGAAGGGAAGCCTAATTCTCCTCGGCGCACTGGTTATCGGCTATCTGAGCGGCCCTGATGGCCAGGCTATGACCAAGCCATTTTTTATCGATCCCTTTAAGGGTGTGCTGTGCCTGTTCATGTTGGAGATGGGTCTGCTGGCTGCGCAGCGTCTCGCAGAGGTGCGTCGGGTTGGGTTTTTCTTGGTCGCCTTTGCAGTCTGTATGCCGATTCTGTATGGCCTCTTCGGCGTTGTCGCCGGAGGAGCGGTTGGGCTCAGCATTGCGGGCGCCACGCTACTGGGCGTGTTGGCAGCAAGCGCCTCCTACATTGCGGCTCCGGCTGCGATGCGAATCTCTCTTCCCGAAGCAAATCCCTCTTTATATTTGACCGCTTCGCTGGGTATCACATTTCCCTTCAATCTTGCCTTTGGCATCCCCTTGTATTTTTGGTTCTCGACTAGGTTATGGGGTGTTTGAATGCAGCAACACATCGAGGTCGATCACCACTGATTTGGCCGGGTCGACATAGACTGAACGGTACGAGGGAAAACTCCGATCGCCCCGATCACTACGGCTCTTGAGCCACGCGTTCTCGTGAAGAAATCCCACCCGAAAACGAAACGGTGAAATGGGTAGCAGCGGCTCATCGCGGGTATCCAGTTCCATGGCCATCGTGTAGTCCTGGCCACCGCTGGGCGCCGACCTCCAATTCGCTAGTATCACATGGAGCCGTCGCTTTCCGTCCACGAAGACCCCGCCCGACGTGATTGAGCGTTTGTGCTGACCGTCGTTCACGACCATATAGAATGTAGTCAGGTCTCTGGGTGAAGCTTTTTTCAACGCTTCCACTAAGTGCCCACTCACTCGCGCAATCTCCGCTTGAGTGAAGGCCGGTTTTGCGTATTTCGATCCCAGAAGTCCGGTGCCGGTGATCGTGTCTCGTTCTTCGACCTGAACGCCGCTGAGGATTGTTTCCATGTCAGCAGGTTTGAACACATAGGGATGGCTATGCGCAGTTTCAGCGGCTTTATCCACGGTAATCCACACGCCCGTCAGTGGAGTATCGTGAATGGGTATTGAACTGGGGAGAGGGGCGGCGCAGCCTGACACCCACAATATCGTCGCTACGACTATGTGGTGGAGTGATGGTCTATTCATAACGGTCGGCACGTGACGGAGAAGTCTAGCCTGCGATAGACAAAAAAGAAAGGCATCTGGAGGAGTGGCTCCCAGATGCCTCTTTCACTTGCATGCGCTACTTGCGAACGGCGGCCTGAATGTGGTTCTTCTGAAGAAGGGCAAGATTGTGAGTCACTTGCGGGGCAGAAAGAGGATAGATGCCGGTGCGAGCCACCGTTTCCTGTCCTTCGCGGCTATTGATGAAGCGCAAGAATTCAAGGATCTTGGGCTCCCACTGTTCCTTAGGGTCTTTGTTAACATACAAGTACAAAGGCCGGCTCAGCGGGTACTGACCGTCCATCACGGACTCAATTGAAGGCGCAATTGCCGGCGAGCCCGGCCCTTCACTGAGGGGCACGGCTTTGATCGCAGACGTTTGGAATCCGATCCCGCTGTATCCGATTCCCTCACGATCCTTTCCTATTGCCAAGGCGACGGAGGCTGAACCTGGCTCAGGGATCAGGCCCTTTTTGAATTCTCCTCCCTGCATCACGACCTGTTTGAAGAAGGGCAGGGTACCGGTCGAACGCTGGTCACGACCATACAGCCGGATAGGCGCATGTTCCCATGCTCCATCCAACCCTGCCTGACCCCATTCCTGTCTGTCTGCCAAGCCGCGCTTCCGAGTACTTGAGAAAATGGCATCCACCTGGCTCAACGTCAGTTGGCTGATAGGATTGTCCTGATTGACATAGACAGCCACGGCATCCTGGGCGATAGCCACGGCGGTTGGCGGATAGCCATATCGCGACTGGAATCGCTTCAGTTCTTCCTCAGTCAGCGGCCGTGACGAAGCCAGCAGTTGCACGTCGTACGCCCCAAAATGTCCGGCGGTGTCACCATCGCCGCGGCGCATCGTGGAGAGGCCAGTGAGAAATACATCCTCGGGGCTCAGCTTGGAATCCCGTGTCCCTTGGACGGCAATCTTCATGTCAGGTTGTCTGCGGCGGAAATCCATCGCCAACTTGGACAGCACCGGCTGCATCGTGTCGGAACCCGCGATCGTCATGCGACCTTGCACCGAAGTCTGTGCCACATAGGATTCGAGGTCTGGTTGAATGGAGGCAGTGGTCCTGGCCATATGCCCTTGCTCTGCATAGAGCGGGAGGGTCAGCGCGACCATGAATAGCACGAGCGCCACGACGGTCAGCGGGCTATTCATGGAGCTATTCGTAGAAGTGATACGCTTCATATGGTGGTGACCTCCTGTGATATTGATGTCAGGATAATACCTATCCAGGATGTCGTCCGGATGACGGCACTGTTACAGAATTGTTAACTTTCGAGGAGAATGTGACGTAGAAGGGTCGTTTGCTCACATAAAGCGAAAGTATCGGACCATGCTGTTGCCGGTCGCTTCGTCCCGCTGAAGCACGACCGCGCCAGATTTGGTCGTCTCGTTCACCGTTAAGGTCATCTGTGCCGAGAACATATTGCTTTTGACATCGTAGAGGCTGAGCAGGCGGAGTTCTTTTGCGATTTCAGCGAAACTGCCGATGCGGTCCAGATCTTGAACAGTTTTGAACGGGCGGCCTTGTATGATCTCACCGGCCATAGTCTGGCTGATGCGTGGATCCAGCGCTTGCAAGACCAAAAAGTCCGCCGTATTAATGTTGACGCGACTCTCGCCTTCCTGGGGATAGACGGTCACATATCGAAGCAACTTATCGACGACCTCTGGCGTCATGCCTTTGATCAACCGGATTTCACGCAGCGTTTGCAGCGGAGCATTGGCCGCCCGATAAGACGGTCGAAGCGACTGATAATAGACCGTCTCAGCGCCGGCCGCTTCAGGAATGTCATCGGCATCGACCCAATCGGCAATGGCGTCAACGAGATCGGGGTTGATTTGCAGCAGATTGAACAGCCGCTTTAGCCTCAGCATTTTCGTCTTCTTGACATTGGGATCGACGCCGGCCGCCAAATCGTTCAGGTTCAATTTGCTCCGCTCATCCTCAATCTGAGCCGTCATAAGGCCGTCGCCGATCGCATATTTTTCGATGGGAAAAGCCCACAAGTCGGTCGTCGAATCGTACGCCTGCCCCGTTTGTCTATCCCGCAGATGATCCTGTTGCAACACGGCGCGTGCGGCCTGAACCGCAGCCCGGGTGAGCACGGTGGCCTTAAAATTGTCTCGGAAGGCAGCGGCGTCGCGATACTCGCGCCGGGCATCGGTGTCGAATTCGAGGATCAGGGCGACGAGGAGAGCCAGGACGAGGAGTGCGAGGAGCAGAGCCACACCACGTTCGTCATCTCTCGCGATGGAACGAAGGACACCGGCGTCGTGTCTGCTCTGCACAGGGGATCGCCGGCGACCAGCCGAACGGTCAAGATTTGGCATAGGACACGATGCGGAGCGTCGCGTCCAGGTTAATCGGGTTGTCGTATTTGGGCTTGATCTGGAGGTGGTGAACCTGGACATCGTACGGTGCCTGCTCCAGTGCGACCAACAGGCCCAACAGCTGCGGCAATTGGACTCCATCCAACCTGAGGTCTACTGCCGTTTCCTCGTACCCTTGCTGGGTTGTCGCCTGCTGCGGCTGCATCCCGACAATGCGATCCCGAATCTGTACAGAAGCCGCAGCGTCCTCCATAAAGGCCAGAAGAGAGAATTGCCCCTCGCTGGCCGGAAGCCGTTGCTCCAACTTGGTGATCCGGGCTTGTTTTGCGGCATACTCGGATGCCAGCGCCGACAATTCGACACGTTCCTTCGATTTTCTGACCGCCTGACGCTCAAGCTTATCGATCCTCGTAAAGAGCGGATCGACGACGAGCAAAAACAGGAGACTCGCCAGCACGACGGCCCCGCCGCTCGCCACGATAATCCGCTCTCGCGAGGCGAGATGCCGCCAGCGTTCCTGAAGGGTAGCGATCATGACCGTTGGACCGTGTAGGTAAGGCGAAAGACGACCTGGCTCGGGGCGGCGCCAACCCGCGTATCGGTGACCGAGACCGCCTGAAACAGCTGGTTAGACGTGAAGGCTTGTTTGATCTTTTCAACGGAATCGAATGAGTTGGTTTCGCCTTCGAGGTGGACCGAAGCT
>DASTQY010000084.1:0-2004 GCA_035761525.1 Nitrospira sp.
TACCACACAGCCGACGCCACACTCTGGTATTTCCATGCCCTCGATCGATATCTTTCGGCGACCGATGATCGAGAAACCCTTGCCTTGCTGTATCCCCGGTTGGAAGAAGTCGTGCATCACCATCGCAAGGGCACCCGGTTCAACATCGGTGTAGATAAGCGTGACGGGTTGTTGGCTGCCGGAGCGCCAGGATACCAGCTCACCTGGATGGATGCGAAGGTCGACGATTGGGTGGTCACGCCTCGCCGAGGAAAGCCGGTCGAGATTCAAGCGCTCTGGTATAACGCGTTGCGATTGATGATCCAGTGGGGAAGTCAGCTTGGAGCAAAGACCGATCTGTGGCTTCAGATGGCCGAACAGGCGGAGGCCTCATTTCATCAACGCTACTGGATCGAATCGGGCGGGTACCTCTTTGACGTGGTGGACGGTGAAAAGGGCGATGACCGGAGCCTTCGCCCGAATCAGATTTTCTCCCTTTCGCTGAGCCACCCCATTCTCCGTCCCGAGCGATGGCGGTCGGTGGTCGACATTGTCAGTGAACGCCTGTTGACGCCCTTCGGGTTGCGCACCCTGGCCTCGGATCATCCGGACTACAAACCGACCTATTCCGGAGATCTTCGCGCCCGCGACGCCGCGTACCACCAGGGAACCGTATGGCCGTGGCTCATCGGTCATTATATTGATGCTCGGTTGCGGGTCTACCCGGACAAGGCGGAATCCCGGCAACTGTTGGCCAAATTCAACGACCATCTTCACGACGCCGGCATCGGCACGATCAGCGAAATATTTGATGCCGAGCCGCCTTTCCGGCCACGGGGCTGCATCGCCCAGGCGTGGAGCGTAGCGGAGGTGCTCAGAGCGTATTTAAAAACCAAAGAGGAATGAGTGACACAGGGAACACCGGGCAGGCAACAGTCCCAATGTTCCGTGCACATCGGGACGTCGGGATGGCATTACAAGCACTGGGTAGGACCGTTTTATCCGGCCGGCCTGCCCGCCAAGGATATGTTGTCCTGGTATGTCCACCAGTTCGACACGGTGGAGCTGAACAACAGCTTCTATCATTTGCCGAAGCCGGAGACGTTTGAAGCCTGGAGACGGGCGACTCCTGCGTCATTCTGTTTTGCAGTCAAAGGGAGCCGCTACATTACGCATCGCAAAAAATTGAACGATCCTGAGACAGCCATTGCGCGTTTTCTGGAGCCCGTGCAAGTACTCGGTGACAAGCTCGGGCCAATCCTCTTTCAGTTGCCGCCACGGTGGTCCTGCAACCTCCCGCGTCTCAGCACCTTTCTCGAATCGCTGCCCCGGAGCCACCGTTATACGTTCGAATTCCGCGATCCCAGTTGGCATGATTCCGCCGTGTACAGAACCTTGGGCCGGTACAATGCGGCTTTCTGCTTGTATGAACTCGACGGCTTCGAGGCGCCGTACCGACTGACGGCGGACTTTGTCTATGTGCGGCTTCATGGTCCGGGACGTAAATACCAAGGCGATTACTCGACCAAGCAGTTACAGGATTGGGCACAGCGGATCTCACGGTGGAGAAAGGAGCTGGAAGCGGTCTATATATACTTCGACAACGACCAGGCCGGATACGCAGCCAAAAATGCCGCAGATCTCAAACGGATGGTGGCCGGCTCATGAAGGGTATCTACGATGGGCCCTCTGCCGGCTCAGACCTCAAATGCTCGAGAGGATTGTGAGGAGGTGACCCATGGAAACACGTGCCAGCGTTGCCGATCATCCTATCCATCCCATGCTGATTCCCTTTCCGATCGCGCTGTGGATCTTTTCGCTGGCGAGCGACTGTATTTATCTCTTTGGCTTCGGCGGGCCGGTGTGGAAGGACGTTGCCTTGTACACGATGATCGGCGGAATCATCGGCGCGCTCGCGGCTGCGATACCGGGATATATCGACTACCGGTCCCTGACAGATCCGATCACGACCCGCGTAGCGCAGATGCACATGTTCATCAACCTCGGACTGGTTTTACTGTACAC
>DASTQY010000085.1:0-5699 GCA_035761525.1 Nitrospira sp.
GGACAAGACATGTCCCGGGGCATAGGAGGCATATTGCGGATCGTATCCGGCTTTTAGCATGTACAGTTTGTTTTGAAACAGCAGCGCGATCCGCACCGCGATGCGAACACCGCCCACCTTCAAAAAATACAACCGAAGCCAAGCGTTGCGCACCGCTATCTGTATGACATCACGATAAAAGGAGATGCTGTCCTTCCGGCTCTCGATGGCCGTTCCTTCCGCGCCCTTCCAGGCCGAAGATTCCAATCGCAGCGCGTCTTCGAAATCGCGGTCCATGCAGCGATCCGAAAGGATGACTTCCAGCTCCAGCGGACCCTTCTGTTCCAGGTTCGCCACCCGCTTTCTCATGTCGTGGCGGTGCGTTTTTTTGAGGCCTTTGCAATAGGCGTCCCATGTCTCCCGCACCGCCACATAGGGAGACTCGGCCGATGGCCAACGAGTGAGGGCACACCGCGTTCGCGCTGTCACCGGAGGAAACATGTCGAGCGTAAGGCTTCTGGCCGGTACGTGCGGCAGTTCCAGCACATCCCACTGATGCGCATGATCGGCCAGACACGTCCAAATAGCTTCGCAGCACTCTTGGGGCCGGACCGAAAGAATGAAATCGAACCGCTCGGTGTAGACGTGAGCGATCCCTCGCAATCGCTGTACCGGAAATCCGTACGTTCTGACGCGTTCCAGCATGAGCGGAGCAATCGCCAAGGGACGGCCTCTGTCATGCACGACGATGACATAGAGTGTTGCCGCATGATGGAAGCAGTCCCAGTCGGCTCGAACCCACTCATGCCGGACAAACGGAAAATCAATTCCCGCCTCCTCCACCAGTCGATTCCACTCTGGTTCAAGCTTCAAGAAGGTGCGGTAATCTCTCACCACTTCGACACGCAGCGGACCGGTCGACGGTCGCCGGGTATCTGGCTGTTCCATGGTCGAAACGGCGGAGTTAGGCTGCATGCCGGATTCCACCAGGGCGCTCGCTTGGGCGCCGTTGCATCACATCCGAGTAAAGCTCCAACCACTGACATCCAACCCGGTTCCAGGAATAGCGACCGAGCCGCTCGACGGCGCGGGAAGCCATCGCGCGCGCCGCATCCTGATACTTGAGCAAAAAGACCACGGCCGCCGCCATTGCCGCGGGATCCTTCTGGGGCACAATGGTCCCGCTGACTCCGTGTTCGATCATGTTGCCGACGTCGCCGACATTGGTGCTTACGACGGGCATGCCTGACGCCATGGCTTCCAGGATCGAAAGCGGCTGATTGTCGATGAGAGAGGAGTTCATCAAAATGTCAGCTCGTTCGTGCAGAGCCGGTACGTCCGAGGGAGCGACTGGCCCCAGGAAGCGCACGCCGGTCAGTTTCAGCGAGCGGGTCAGGGCGTGAAGGTCTCTTTCGCGACTTCCCGCACCAGCGATCTCCAGCGTGGCGTCAGGACAGGTGCGCTGGATAAGCTTGAAAGCACGCAACGTGTGATCCACCCCGTAGTACCATTCGAAATTCCGCGTGGAGAGCAACCGGGGTCGAAGGGGATCGCGTACCCGATACATGAACCGGCTTGTATCGACGGTATTATTAATGACCCTGGTGCAATAGCCGTGGGACCTGAATACCTGACGCAAGTACTCTGAGGGAACGACGATTTCGTCCGCCAGCGACAACCATGGATGAACCAGTACTCCCCACCGGCCGAGATGGTCGGCTGCCTCCCCGCTGTGATAGTTCAGGATCACCGGTTTGCCCAAGAGCCGTCCGATGATCATGGCCGGAAGTGGAGCAAGCAGAAACGACCAGTAGGAGGCTGATGACACATGGACGATGTCGCTCCGGCGCAGCGTCAGCAGGCTGGGGAGGTACAGACTTTGATTGAGGAGGGTGCGAAGATACGGGACCCGCCGCACCCAACGGGCGCCGTGCGGAAAATCCGGATCGATCGGCAGCAATTGTACCGAAACCCCTTCTCGTCGCAAACGGTCGGACAAGTCCGCCGCATGCAGCGCTTGACCGCCGCCGGACTTCGTTACATGGGGAGCGACAATGGTAATGTGTGGCACGTATGCCCTCTCATCTCATAAAGAGCGCTTTGAAGCGCATGGGGCGCCACGCCGGCTGAATCCAGCTCAACACACGATCCTGTTCGTTTTTTCGAATGACCCCGCAGAGCAGTGCAAGTCCGAGGTAAACCGATCCGTACATGAGTGCGGTCATCGCGACTCGAGCTACAGGAGGAGCGGAAACCTGTGCGGTGATCCACCAGGCAGGAAGTGCCGCGGCTCCCGCCACTAAGCCGATTTCAAGAAGACTGCGCCATGGCAGGACATTCCCCACATTCAGATGCCCGCACATTATCATGCGTGCCAGCCCGATGGCCTTCCCCGCTGCCAACGCTAGCAGGGTGATCACGACCGGTCCGATCAAGCCCAAACCAGACACAAACCAGTAGATTGCCCCCGCCACGAGGATGAATTTGACGACATTAATGAACAATAAGAATGGTGTTTGCGCATAGACTCTGAGCAGTCCGTCCATAGGAACGGCCGACAAGAGGACCACGAGAGACCAGGTTCTGAAAATCGGAACGCTGGCCGCGTAGGCGTCGGTGAAAAGGAAAATGATGAGATCGTGAGCGGTGATGAGCAGCATCGCCGCGAAGGGGAAAAACATCAGCGCCAGCTTTCGAACAGTGTCGTGCCACATCGGAACGACGGCGGCCTCACGACCATCCCGGATAGCCTGCACCATGCCGACCATCATGACATTGACCACCGACATGCTGACCACCTCCGCCAGAGGGATCTGGAGGCATCCGACGGAGTAGATGGCGAAGGTGGCGGCGTCAAACCAGGAGGACACCACGAATAGATGCAACGACTCCTGGCCGGTTTGAAATAAGACGTACAACGCGAAGGGCAGGCTGTAGGCAATCTGCCGCAGAAGGACCGATCGGTCGGGACGAAGGCCGCCGCCGAACTGCTTGACGCTATACCAGATGGTCGCGCTGAGACGGATCAGTGCGTGCACGATGGCGCCATAGAGCACGCTGGCCACCGTCTGGAACAGCAGCGCCGGCATGACGATCAAGGCCGCGCGAGCGACATCCGATAACCCATAAGACGCCGCCGCATAAGAATATTGGTGGCGAGCCGTCATAACGATCTCCAACACATAGGATGCCAGCATCAGGAAGAAATATGCCGCCAGTAATGGCATCAGCGGCGATAGAGCTGAATTGTTGAGGTACTGCGCGATCACGTCTCCCCCGAGATACAAGAGGCCCCCGGTAAGGAGACCGATGCCACCGAGAACCAGGATCGAATTACAGACATAACGGCCAGCTTCGTCTGATGAGCCCGGAATGAAATAAAACAGACTCTCCGACATCCCCACCTGCGCCAGATTGAGGATCGTTCCATAGAGCAAGAACACTTGTTTGTACGTGCCGAACTCTTCCTGGTTGAAGAGACGGACAAGGATGATCGGAACAAGAAACAAAACGGCATACCCCAGCGTCCGGCCTGCCATGAGGGTCAACGCCGGCTTAAGCATGCAGCCTCTGCCGGGCCTCGGACCGTTGGGAAGCTGCCGAGGCCGCGGCGGAATTGCCATGATTGTGCGTGCAAGGAGCCCAGAGATCGGTCAGGCGGTAGGCATGACAGCGCATGAGCGAAGAAGAAAATCCCCCTCGAGCATCGACGCAGGATCGTTCCCACAGTAACGTACGGGGTATGGTCAGATTGGGGTACCGGAGATCACGCCGCAGACAAGTGCCGTAGCCGTACCGGTATCCGGCTTGGGCGACGGCAGCCACGACGGCGGCATTGAAGCGTCCGTCGGGATAGGCAAAATGCCTGATCGGGCGCTTCAGCCGATCGCTCAGTGTATACATGGATCCCACCGTCTGGTTCGCCGCACGCTCGAGGCTCTCTTCAGTCAACAGCGCATGGGTTTGCGTATGGGATCCGATGGTGATACCTGACGCGTCCATCGTTCGCACCATCTCCCAATCCATCATCTGCAGGTCAGGATAGTCCGTGTCCCGGATACCCGACACCGTTTCTAACGCCTCGATCACGCGGCGAAGGCCTTTCTGCGTTTGGGTATTCAACAGCCAGCGCATCGTGCTGAAGGCCTCTAGTCGCCGCGCTCCGTGGCGCTTGCCGAGGGAGACGTTCTTGGTTTGCAAGAGCTGCCGCAATCGCGTCTCGGAATGACCGAGAAGCGGAAGGACTTTCTCCAACAGCAGATAGATCTTATCGTACACCTGGAGTTCCGAACGGCCAGTCAACTCCGTCACGATGAAGACACCGGCAGGGATGCCCATTCGCTTCAACAGCGGCAGGGCATGACGATAGACACCAACATAACCGTCGTCGAACGTCACGGCAGCAGAGGGCCGCTCGAACGGTTCTCTTCGTTCGAATTGCGCACCGAGATCGTCCAGCGTCATGAAACGATATCGTCGACCGATCCACTCCAACTGGCGTTCGAGCATGTTGAGGCTGATCAGATTGGGGGCAATCGCGCGTCCGACGTGCGCGCGGACATCCTCGACGACCGCATGATATCCCACCACCAGGGGAAGCCTCAGCGTTCCCGTTAACGAGCTGACCGCGCGATCAGCCCCCGTCCATCCCAGCACGGCGGCGACACCAGTCTTGGCTAGGGCTTTTAACATGAGGAGGACCGCAACATTTCTCCGCGTCTCCAGGCCGCGGCGTGTTCGAGAACCGCCGGCGGCAGATACCGGCGGGCGGCGGATTTGGCCAGCTCATCGAGCATAACGGCTCGCCGACAGACCGCTCCTCCTAAACCCGGATGATAGAGATGCAGCCGATCAAGTTCGGCTGTTTCTTTCGCCCATAGAAACTTATACGTTTCCTTTCCATGGAGGAGGTCGTAGTCCTCCGCACCTTCCGCGAGCGCCTGCTTGATGGCAAGACCCATCGTGAGTAGACCCACGCTGTGCTGCCGATACATGGGGTCGAATCCTGACTGATAGAAATAGAACCGTCGACCGTACAGCAACCCGTACAAGGCCCCTACGGGACAACCATTCAGCCGGAGGATGAAGAGCCGCAGCCATCCGCGCTCCAATGCCATGCGGGTGAAGCCCTCATGAAAGGCACGCATCGCTGGCGACTGCCAGGTTTCGGACCCTCCGCGCTCATCCCATCGAAGATTGTGCAGATCGATCAAAGTCTCAAGCGCCTCACGACGCTGGTCTTCCTTTTCCACCGCATCGAAGATGACCGTGCCCTCTTTCTGAAAATTTTTGAGTCTGCGATTGAAATTGTACCGGTGCTGCGATCCCAAGCTGGCGAGATAGGACTCCCAGGTATGTCCCTTCAAGGGAATATGCGGGCAGGCATCGATCGGACGGCGCTGCACAGTCCATCCGGCTTGTTCCAATTCTTTGACGAATCCAGCGGCAAGAGCCCCCTGCTGTTTCACATGACTGAGGGTCATCACCAACCGACGGCTTTGAAAATATTCGGCCAGGCTGCGGGACACTTGTTGTTCATGTCCCCGTCGAATGATCACGTCCAGATAATCGGACCCTACGAGTCCCGTTCCCAGGAACTGGAGCGACGGATAAGGCACGATGCCGCCGAAGCGTTGGGTCTCCATGAAGCAGGGAGCAAGGCCGAGCAAGCGGTTCTGACGCCGCACCGTGATCAAGGCCAACGTCCGTTTGGGGGAGAA
>DASTQY010000086.1:0-2274 GCA_035761525.1 Nitrospira sp.
ATTCAACAGGACTTCGGCATAGCAGGAAAACGTCCCGCCTACAGCGTCGAACTTTCCATGGGCACGCAAGAGATTATTCATTGCCCGAATCGGGGTGCCCGCAATTTTCACCCTTAATTCGAAGTCCGGGGACTCATGCTACGGTCGCAGAATACCGGTGACGCTTGTCTCGCCGTTTCCCATGAATTTCCCCCGCAGCTGCATCGAAGCGGCCCCTTCTTGCAATCGATTGCTGTAATGTTGGAGGCCAGCCTCCGCATCGGCCAGAAACACGCGGTATTCAGGCTGTGTGGCTTGATTGACAAACCCAAACTCGCTGTTGACGAGGGTGATTTCCTCCACTCGGACGAGCGTATCTTCCTTCGCATGAACCTGTTGAGCCGTGCTGACTGTTGCTCTCGCCCTTGCCTCCTCCGCTCGTTGCGTCTGTCTTGCATGGACGTAATCCGCATGCAGACCGTCAATCCTGAGCCGCTTCAAGCTCACCAGCTTTACAGTCGGTGCATATTCCACGGACCCTTCAGCTGACATGCTGCCTCCACTGAGGAAAAGGTTGTATCGAGTCGACACCGGCACGAGTGTACCCAAGGGTACGTTCTCTAACGAGATGTCGGCCTTCACGGCGACATAAGGGTCGGCCAGAAAATCGGCATGTCCGTCCACTCGAAGCTTCCCTTCGTCGAATACCTGCCCTTCGAGATGCAGCTCGGACGGGTAAGTCTGGTCACCGGACTGAACATTGCGGATATTGGTCGCATGTACATCCACATGGTCGAAATGAAGCGGCCGATCGGGCTTCGCCTCATCTATATAGACCAGCTCGGCATTGGCGATCCTCACCTGATTGATTTTGAACGGATAGACGCTTTCCACCGCATCCTGCCACCCCCGGTCTCTGACCGGCCTGTCATCCCCGGCTTCCTTTCTTGCGAGCTTCCTGGTGATGTGAAATTTCGGCCGCTCAATAGATTGGTCATTCACGACACGTCCGGAAAGCAGCGCCTTCCAATGGAGCCTCGCGGTCCATCGTGCAATCGTGGCCATCGGAGGATCGGGTTCATCCGTTCGAACCAATTCAACATCTTCGAGATCCACCGAGAATCCAATCGGATGAAAATTCAGGGCGCCGATGCGGACTGTGTAGCCCTTGAGACTGCGGTTCATCCTCTGCTCGACATAGGCTCGCAGGGGCTCATCGACGAAGGCGGAGACGACGACGACCACAAGCACAAACAGACTAAATCCCAGAGCGAGCTGTACCCAACGCCTCTGCATGTCCTCCACTTTAGCAAGGCCATCGAACCAGCCGGAGCTAGGAAAAGAAGCAGTCGAAGGACACCACTCCGCCGAGCACACAGCATGCGAGCAAATCCTGACTCAGCCGTGAGCCGGCCCATAAGCGTGGCGGGCTTCTCGAAGCTCTGTCAGGTGCGCATCCAGGAGTCGACCGTACGGCGAGGCAAGCACGGTGTGTCGATGCTTGGAAATGTTGCGTTCAGCCTTCGCAATTGCCTGTTCAAGGTGACTCACGAGCCGCGCCCCAGAGGCGGTCAGCCATTTGAGACGACCGCTTGCATACTGAAGGTCGCGAAGGGAATAGCGGACGGATTCGATTTCCTCCAGGCAGCGGAATCGCGCCCGCAGCAGGTCGCCACTGGACAATCCTGCCTCGCGCCATTGCGCCAGGCCCGGCTTCGTTTCGGCCCAAGACGACAAGCGTTCGAACAACTGCGCACCCATGGTGAAGGTAAACGTCGCGTGCAGAATCCCGCGAACCGGCCGCAGGCTCCTCCGCCACGGCGAATAGAAAATCTGCTGGTTGTGGTCGTCGCGATACAGGACGTGCTTTCGTAACAACAAATTTAGGTGATGATGACTATTTTCGTGGATCAGATCATCAATTAAGTCAAGGTTGTCCCGATGAAAACAATTCACAAACGACAGACCAGGTCGATGGCGGTAACTGAAGCTGACCACACCGCGAGCCTTGAGCGGCACAATACGGGATGTCAATAATTCCAGAACGCGATGGGCTTCAGGCCAGGCCAGGCGGATGGCTTTCCAAGCCCGTGCAATCCTGGCCACTTGACGCGGCGCCGTCGTGCACAGTGCGATCGGCTCCCGATCGTTCCCGTACTGCAGCGTCGGTCCGACGGTGAGCGGTCCGTACGGCGTGGTGGCCGCTACAACGTTCTCTGTCAGCGACCAGTGATACTCAATCCGGTTTCCGCGACGCCTGCAGAGGGGCCTAGGCCGGCCGAGTCTCAGCGTGAT
>DASTQY010000087.1:0-8246 GCA_035761525.1 Nitrospira sp.
ATGACTTGTCCAAAAAGATCAATGACTTAACTGCAGGCCGGACTGGGAGGGCTAGAGAAGGGCTCTGGAAATCTTCCATAGGACCCTGGAAGTTTTCCATATCGGAGGCAAGGCGAACCCTTCCGTGTATGAGTTCAGTGGACTGCTGTACCACTCGCAGCACGAAGGCGCGAACGATCATTCTGACGAGCCCGCCGCCTAGCTACTGTTGCGCTGATGGGGCGGCAGTTGCCACGCCGACTGGAGGAAGCTGCGCGACCGGCGCTTTCTGAGCTTGATTGTAGAGAGCCAGAGCTTCGGGCATCTTTTCGGTGAGTCGTTTGATTCTGGTCTCGTGTCCCGGGTGGGTCGAGAGGAATTCTTGTGGTTGTTTCCCGTCAGAGGACTGCTGCATTCTTTGCCACACTCGCACCGCTTCTTGGGGGTCGTAGCCGGCGTCTGCCGCCAACAGCAACCCGATATAGTCCGCTTCGGACTCATGGGCACGACTGAACGGCAAGAGCACTCCCACCTGTGAACCGACGCCCAATGCGGTCATGGCAGCCTGACTCGTCACCGGACTGAATCCTTGAGTTCCCATGGCGATAGAGGCTCCCACCAGACCGATCTGAGCGAGGACACCCTGGCTCATGCGTTCCGATCCATGACGGGCGAGCGCGTGAACGACTTCGTGGCCCATGATCGCGGCCAGCCCGGACTCGTTATCCGCGACGGGGAAGATCCCCGTATACACCGCGATTTTACCTCCCGGCAGCGCAAAGGCGTTCTTGGTGCTGTCGTCTTTAATGACCGCGACCTCCCATTTGAAGTCTTTTGCCGAGTCGGCATACTTGGATTTTTTCGCTGCCTCGATGATACGTGAAGCCACTCTTTGGACTGGTGTGACTTCGGAGGGATTGTCGGAGATTTTGACCTTGGGGCTGCTCAGGACGTCCTGATACGCTTGGGCGCCTAGATTCGCCTCATAGGATTGAGGAACCATGAGAAGCTGCCAGCGTTTGGTATAGGGATTGGTGGCGCAGCCGGTCGTCTGCAGAGCAAAGACGGCAAGGAGAATGAATGCAGGTGACAGCCGATGCGTCATGTCCCCCTCCTTCTTAGAGGCTACAAGGGACATTCTACGAGGCGAGGAGGACACGCGGTGATTAGGACCTTCCCTAGGGAAGGTAACATCGCAGCCCGGTTCAGCTGCTAGATCCTTCTGTGCCACCGGGATACCCGCGGTGGAGAGAGCCCGTGACCGAGCGATTAGGATGATGATGAGTTCGACTGAACGACGCGGAAGCGCACTTCGTCCGCTTGAGTATAGGCAGATGTGCGTTCACCGGCAAAGAGCCCACAGCGGTAGAGGCCCGGCGTCCAGCCGTGCTCCGGGGGAGCGAGTGTAAAGTACCCCGACTGGTCGCTCATGGCCATGAGCACATGATCCTGAGCGATCATACCGGCATGACCCGTTGCTTCGGTTGTTTCAAGAAAGCATTGGGTGGCGAGCGGTATGGCATCATAGGAATCAGAGACGAGACGAAACACGAGATAGATGTCTTGCTGGGTCGTGAGAAACGTATCGCCGGGGTTCAGTGGGATGAAATCATGCTGGCCAGTGGGAAGATCGTCGCGCATTACTTTGCTTGCAGGAATCACAAAGCGAAACCAGCTGAAATCCGCGTCGCGGCCGACCAGCACGCCACCGGTATCCAGGGCACGCTCGGGTTTGAGCCGGTCCAACGCGGCATCGAGTTCTTCCTTGGTCGGGGCTGGAGCCTCCCCAGCGTCTTGCGCCGACGTGGCTTGGGGCGCCGGTCCATTGTCGAGGTTGGCGAGTTCGGCAGGGATGTGTGGTTTCACCCGTTCGAGCCACCGGACGATTTTCTTCTTGTCGAGCACACGTATCCCGGGAGGGAGCGCATTGTCCTTGTTTTGTATCTCGAACTGCACGGCTTGAGCATACAGGGTGTGGAAGTGCATGAACGCCTCCTCCCACCGTTCGAGTTCCACCAAGCATTGACCCATCCGAAAGACAATGTCGTTGTACTGGTCTTCGGTCGGATCGAGGTCAGACACCTTGCCGAACACCTTGAGCGCTTCGTCACATTTTCCCAGCTGCATGAGGGTCAAGCCGAATTGGTGAGCGGCGGACGGGTCGCGGGGATTCAACTGCAATAACTTCCGGTACATCGGCTCGGCTTCGTGATAACGGCCGGCCACAAACATTCTCCAAGCGTCCGCGCGCATAAGCGCCCATTGCTTCAACTGATCGGGTGTGATGTCCTTGGGGGTAAACACCGGATCGAATCGACGCCCTCGGTCTTGTGAATGTCCGTGAAACACCGTGACCAAGGTATTGGCCGGCAATTCTAGGGGCGAACCGGGCGGGATATGGTCGAGCACGTATTGGACGTCGGTGACGGCGCCTTCATAGTCCAGAACGTCAAACCGTGCGCGGGCCATTGCGAGCCGCCACCCGTGCATGTCCGGCGCGAGTTCGACCGCTTCCTTGTACGACTGGAGTGACGCCTCGAGGTGATCGAGCTTTCGGAGTTCCCGGGCGAGACGCAGGTGGATCAATGGATTGCGGGTGTCGACGGCGGCAATGCGGCGTAATTCCTCAATGGATTGTTCCCCTTGGCCTGACCGAACGAGCAGACTCCACTTGGCCCATCGAACGTCCAGGGCACTCGGCTGCATGCCGAGAACTGTCTCATAGGCTTGGAGCGCTTCCGTCGAGGCGCGCGACGTCGCCAGAATGTCGCCGCGCAATTTGTGCAGTGTGAGAGCGTCCGGGTTCGCTTCAATGCCTTGATCCAGCGTCTCCAATGCGGGCGTGATTGCGCCGCTTTCCCAATCCGTTTTCGCGCGTTCGATGATGTGAGGAGCTGATGAGCCCTGAAGCTCCTCAGCGATGATTGCCGGTGGAACGATCATCCACCCGCTCAAAAGGAAAAGACAGAGGAGAAGCACCAGACAGAACAACCGGTGTCGAGGATATGCACCAGGCATGCAGAATCTCAAGGATTGCAGTACTAATAATGGCCTGCCTTCATTATATCGCAGACTTCCCTCGCTCGACTATCTGTGTCCCCGAGCACCGTCGTCAGAGCTCCTTGGACCAGAACACGAAGAACCCGTGACGGCCTGGCAAGGGTGGGCCACCACTGTGGTCGCTGTAAATGCCGAAATTGTAGCTGTAATTGATTTCCACTTGCGATCGCCAGGGCGCTCCCGTCACGACACCGCCGCTTAGGGCCGGCATCGCATCCATCTTGTAGCGGATAGATCCGTCCGGTTGGAACCGTGGTTGCTCGATAAGGCCCCAGGAACCTCGAATGTAGGGGAACACGAAAAATATCGGCTCATAGCGGTACTCGAGATGGGCTATGCCGTATCGCCGCGGAAACAGTTCGTTGAAGGCGACACTCGGTAAGATGGGCAGGGCCAGTGCCTCCCATTCATAGCCCGTAGGCCGACCAGGCAAGCGAAAGGTAGAAAACCGGTCCAGATTTTGTCCCAGACCGGCATAGACAGAGGCGACCAGCCTGTGCCGCTCGCTACTGACAAAGGGGACGCCCGTGGCGGCAAGCGCAAACACGCTTCCCATGAGGTATGTCCGTTCGTTGGAAAGACCGAACACGCCACCACCCCACGTGCTCCAATTTGACCTATGCCCATAGATGAAATCGCCGCCGAAGGCATAGCCCCGATGCGGGAGTTCCATTAAATTGCGCTCGAGCGCATCTCGGCGGACTCGTGCATGCACGCGACCTTCGTAGGTATCCTCCGGGACAATGAAGTTCGGAGACGTCTTGCTCGTTCCCTTGAACCAACGAAAGCCCGGTTCGTACGTCAATGACAGCTCCAACGCGTTGTCCTGGTGACCGGGGTCGAGCAGTCTTCGATAGGCTAGGCCGAATCCTCCGAACACATAACTCCATTCCACTTCCACATCCCGAATGATTTGACCCTCCACGTACTCGGATCGGCCGAGCGGAATAATCATCGTATTCAACGTGAAGCGGAATTCCCAACCGGTGGATGATTGAGATCCCACGTTCATGGTTAAATCGTTCACAGGACCGGAAAACGTGCCTCGAAACCGTTGCCTCATATCGTCTGAATTGCGCCAGACATACAAGGCTCCGAACGGTAAGACTTGGTAAAAACTCGGGCCGTCAGGGAGATATTGAATGCCGAAACTGGCTGCCGTGACGCTCTTGCGATCGCGAGGCGCCACTTGGACCGGTTCACCAAGCACTTCAGTGTCGAAGGCTTCTCCGGCCAGCGGTGTCGGTTTCTCTTCCTCGGCCCACGCATGGCCGGTTGGGAAGAGCATGCAGGCTGCCAGGTAGGCTGTGCCCAGCAGCAGACGCCTCAGCCTGCCGTTCGTTCTGGCCGCAAGGAATAACTGTCTCCAGACCCTGTGCATATTTTTCAGCATGACGACTTTGCGACAGGGAGACACTAGGGAGGGCCCTAGTGAAGAAGGGCATAAGGGCTGCAAATTAACCCAAGAATTCGGTAAGTTCCAGTGAGGCACATTCGATTTAACAATCCCTCTATGGGCTAGGGCCAGCGAGATAAAACGGGGGCGTTACTGGTCATGTTCGACGTGATCTTGTACCAACCGGAAATCCCTCCCAACACGGGGAACATCATCCGGCTCTGCGCTAATACCGGTGTCCGGCTACATCTGGTTAGACCGCTCGGATTTTCTTTGGATGACCGCCAGATGCGGCGCGCGGGGTTGGACTATCACGAATATGCGACCATGAAGGTGCATGATGACTGGGCGATCTGTGCCGCGCATTTCAAAGGCAGACGGATCTTCGCGGTTTCGACCAAGGGATCACAACGCTATGACACCAATCAGTATCTTGTAGACGATGTCTTCCTGTTCGGTCCTGAAACCAGGGGATTGCCGGCTGACTTGCTCATGCAATTTCCTGCTGAACGGCGGATCCGGTTGCCGATGCTCCCGGACAGTCGTAGTCTCAATCTCTCCAACGCCGCAGCGGTGGTCATTTACGAGGCCTGGCGGCAGATTGATTATGCGGACAAGCCCACTCGGTGCCAGCCGTGAATTGAAAGTGCCATGCCCGCCTGAGCAAAGCGGGGTGAGTGTCCGATCATGCTCTATATCAGTGACCGAGAGTACGGGCGTCCGTCACCTGGTACTGTCCTCTGGCCATTACAGGATAGACGGAGAAAATCGGGGTATGAGCAGGGACCACCGCTGCGGTCACATCCGGAAGCAACTGAAGATGCATGTTCACGAAGTTAAAGCTCAGTCCCTCCTGCCATTTCTGACTGCCGGCGCCGGCATAGGCAGCCGTTTTTTCGGATGCATAAGTTCGAGTCAGTAATCCGGCAGCACCTTCTAAGCCATATTCATGCAGATCCGGTGCGCCCTGCACGAGCACGCTGACCGAACTCGCATCGAACCAGAGCTTGATATTGCAGCCGACCTGCACGTAGGGGCCGAGGGAGTTGGTCCCCTCAAGGAATGCCCGAGGCAACGCGAGCTCAAATGGCACATCATTTGCCACCGGTCGATCGACCTGGCCTAAGTTGGTTTCTCTCAATGGCGCTGCAGAGACGAAGAGCAAATGCGGATCCGTCATGGCAATATCAAGGACCTGATCATCATAGTAGCTGCACAGTCGTCCCATGTCATAGCGTAGCGGGAATGAATATCCGGTCTTGGCGTACCAAATGCGCAAGGCGGCGTCCAAAGGATCTTCCGGTGATCGGCTGATCTTGAGGTCGAACGGCAACATGACATGCCACGCGCCTGATCGCGCCGCGACAAACGGTGCGCAGGCACCAGGGAACTCTTTATGCACGGCCATGGTTTCCGGTTCGAATTTTCGCGTGGCAGACGTGAAATGCTGAGCAATCTTCGATTCCTTCGTGAGTCGATATTTCTCCTGATAATAGGCGGCCGCCCGCTGCTGCGCGATGGATAAGTAATAGTCGGGCATATCCGTCTCGACCACGATGCGTTGAGGCAGCTTCCCGGCAGCGGGGCTCGCGCGTTCCGGTTTCATGGCTGCCGAATAAAGATCGAGCTCGGCCTTCAAGCGCTGAATATCATGCTGGAGCTGTCGAGCGAGCTCCCGATCGAAAAAACTCGTAGTGGGAAGAATGTCGAGCGCCTTTTGCAGGCAGTCCAATTTGTGCGTGTAGCGCTTCGGTTCCTCGGCAAACGTTTCGGCAGTCGCGACGAACAGATTAAATTGCTCTTCCGGCGTGAGACCGAGGGCGTCCAAGTCGTGTTCTTTGATGAAGGCGAAAGCCAACGGGCCGAATGCCTCGGCTTTACGGATGCACAGGGTCAACAGAAAATTGTATTGAGCGCGCGCTTGATCCGGCGTCATGGTCGGCCATCATAACGGTCTCGCCTTGAAGGGGGCAAGGTCAGGGGACCGATCAATCTCTTTTCAGACGGTCTTCCAAGGCCGCCTCGTTCATTCTGTCCGGCTCGCTTAGGGATCTCGCCAGTGGAAAGAGGGTCGGCTTCACCCTCATGCTTCGGTCCCATGAACACGCTGTGGCCCATTCTTCTCCTCGTGCTGTCAGGCTGCAGGTTGATCGGCCTTGCAGTTCATCCCATCTCTGTCGGTCCCATCGAATTTGATCCTTCAACAATCGAGTCTATAGGGATCAGTCTGCCGGTCCTCGGAGGCGACGAGGACTGTGATGCCGTTGCCCGCGTATCGTATCGCGAACTTGGTGCCACGAGTTGGAAGGAGGCGCTCCCATTACAACGCGTGCGAACCGATCTGCTCTCCCGGGCGGTCCCCAGTGTATTTCCCATCGCCGAGCAATTTGCCGGCAGCGTCTTCAACCTCCGGCCTGACTCGGCCTATGAGGTCAAACTGACGATCGAAGATCCGGATGGCGGAAAGACGACGAGGATGGGCCTTGTGCGTACCCGTGGGATGCCTCGAGACCTTCCGCTCTCACCTCATGTTGTGCACGTCAATTCAGATGATACGCTGGCGTCCGCCCTTGCCCGCGCTGCGCCCGGTGAGGTCATCACGCTCGCCAAGGGCCACTACCACGGTCCCTTCACGGTTGATCGGAGCGGGACGGCTGCTGATCCGATTATCATCAAAGGCCACGGCCGCGAAGAAACCGTCATTGAATCGCCGGGAGCGGAATATGGGGTCCTTATTACCGGTTCTCACATCCATGTCGAAGATCTGGCGATCGGACTCAGCACCTGGGGGATCAAAATTGTTAACGCTGAAGAGGTGGTCATTCAGCGGACGCACATCAGAGATGTGATGTACGGCATCAATGCCCGAAGCGGCGTTAACCGAAACGCATATATCTGCGACAATCTCTTGGAAGGAAAAGGAGTCCTCTGGCCGGATACGAGTAATCGAACGTGGGATTTCGAAGGAATTGTCGTGACTGGCACGGGACATGTGATCTGCCACAATACGCTTGCGGGGTTCGGTGATGCCCTGGGCCTCTCACAGCCTACGGTGATTCCGAATCGCGCGATCGATTTCTATGGCAACGACGTCGTATGGGGCGGCGACGACGGAATCGAGTTGGACTATAGTGAACGGAACGTGCGTGCGTATAGGAATCGGTTCGGGAACGTAGCAATGGGAATCAGCTTTCAACCGGTCTGGGGAGGGCCGGTGTACGCGTTCCGCAACGTCATCTATAACACAGCAAAGGCGCCCTACAAATTGAATCAGGAACCGAGCGGTTTCTTCATCGTGCACAACACGTCCATTCGTTCCGGCTGGGCATGGTTGCAATATGGCGAACTCGTCTCAAACTTTACCTTCTACAACAACCTGACCATCGGCACCGAGAAAGCCGTCTACCTGACGCCTTCTATTGAGATCGCGGACATCGACTACAACGGATGGAGTCCTGACGGAGAATTCAAGTTCGATTACACATGGACCGGATTTTCCTCCTTACATCGGGAGTCCCCCTATGAGCGGCATGGAAGGCTGCTCACAGCGCCTGTCTTCGGTGAGCCGGTCATCCAGCCGCCCCGATTCGAATCCTTCATGCCACCGCCTTCGGCGTTGAGGCTGCATGCCTCAAGTAATGCCATCGATGCGGGCGTGCGTCTCCCCAATATCAATGACGATTATTGCGGTGAGGGACCGGATCTCGGGAGTGTCGAGCAGGGCCGTGCCGTGCCGTACTATGGGGTGCGTGAGCCGGAACATCGCCGCGGCAACGGAATAGGGGGCCAAAGAGAGACCGCTATTGCATGC
>DASTQY010000088.1:0-3752 GCA_035761525.1 Nitrospira sp.
CAAACGACTTCTCAACAAGTTCTGTACCAAAGTTCAAGGACAATCGGGAAATGTCCTACGTTTCTCAATGCTTCGTCATGTTGCTGGCCGAGTTGTGCTGGATAGAGAAGCGACTTCATGTGGAATCGTTATTGATCCACCAGTGAATCCAAACCCGTTGTTTGGCAGGCCATGGAGTCGAATTGCCTTTCCGAAAGCCGCTACGGTATTCTGACAGCAGAAAACACAAGCGCACAGCTCAGCGATGTCGGAGGGGACGATGGGATGCTGTCTTACCGACGGGAAGAGGCCCTTTGATTACTGAACAGACACTGACGGAGTACATCAGGCGCGCCATGCCGGATGCGACCGTCACCATGATCGATAAGACCGGCACGATGGATCACTTGAAAGTCATGATCGTATCCGATGCCTTCCAGGGCAAGAATCTACTCGATCGTCATCGCCTGATCTATCAAGCGCTTGACGCCCCGATGAAAGATGGCCGTATCCACGCCCTGGAGCTCACCGCCAACACGAAAAACGAACATGAACAGGGGGCGACTGGTACACGCTGATTTGACTGCTGGAAGGAGGCCAAACATGGGAGATCCGATCGAGGAGGAAATTCAGAAAGAGGTGAAAGCCCACAAGATTGTGGTCTATGGCAAGGGCACGAAGCAGATGCCGATGTGCGGTTTTACACGTGAAACGATGCAGTTTTTCGACAAGTACGGCTATCCATATGAAGTGATCGACGTGCTCTCCCAGCCGGCCAAGCGGGACGCCCTCACGAAAATGACCAATTGGCCCACGCTACCGAAAGTCTTTATCGACGGCACCTTCTATGGAGATACCGACATTTTGGACCCCATGGCGGCCAAAGGCGAGATAGAGCCGCTGTTGAAGAAAGCGTTCGGAAAGTAACTTCGGTCCCAGTCTCACCACTCGAACCTCCGGGGGTACCCAGTTAGGCCTCGTCCGTGCGAGGCCTATAAACTCGTCGCGACGTCTTAAACATCACAGGTCTCGCTGGTGTCAATATAGAGCAAACGGTTACGGGCAGCGGCGAGGCGCGTGCCTCCCGCTTCGGTAATGCCCGGCGAACTCCGGGCCAAAGTTACATTCCCAGAAAAAAAGAATCACAGCAATAGGTGTAGGGAAAAGTAGAAGGGCGGCAAGTTGGGTCTCGCTCTCTGCTTACGGCGCAAGCTGTGTCTCACCCGCTCCGGCGATATCCGGCGAGCTTCGGGCCAATGTTACATTCCCAGGGGAAAAAGCATCACAGCGGTAGGGGAAGGGGAAAGCAGAGAGGCGGCTCAGCCCCGCGCCATAGCTGACTTGTGTGGTGGTGCAGGTTTCCCTTTCCGCTTGTCCGCCTCTTGCGAGAGCGCGGTTGCGATTCCCACCAAAGCAAACACCTTCTCGGAAGCGCTGGACAATTTGCGAGCCCAGCGTAGTGTTTGTTCCTTGCGCCCCGAATGAACGTGCAATGCGGTGAGAGTCTTTATTACATCGAGCCTGTGTGCGGGGTGATTCAATTGATCAGCGATCGCCATTGCGCTGGTGAGATCGCCGTTTCGAGCCAACGCTTGCGCGATGGCATCAAGCCCCGGTCGGATCTCAATGTCCGTTTCGACTAATTCTTGTAAACGGGTGTCGTCGGCTGGAGTACTACCGAGCCGACGTTTTTCAGCGATTTGTCTGAGTTCTTTTCTTCTCGCACTGCGTTGATCTTCGGTTTCGGCCAAAGCGAGAACCGACTTGGCCTCTTTCACATTCCCCACATCGGCATAGGCCATCGCGATCCCGCTGTAGAGCCAAGAGCGTCGTATATCGGTATCTTGAAACTTAGCGGCAGTGTCCTTTGCTTCTGTCCCCTTGCCAGCCTTCACCATTTGCACAAGGATCCCAAAAAGCGTCACATCGTAACGTGAAACCGCCAGGACACTTGTTGGAGGTGTCTGCTTCAACAGGCTGGCGGTGTTGAATGCATCAGCGAAGTCGCCTCGCTTTGCCTGGGCCTTGGCAATGTCGGAAATGGCAGAGTCGCGATGTCCTTCCTTTTCGATGGATTTCGCAATAGCGATGGCGCGAGCGGCGTCACCTGCGAGCGCCGTTTCGGCCGCGATACGCCAGAGGATGTCTGCACGCGTCCAATCATTGACGGTCGAACGGGCTGACGTTTCAGCTTCCTGTAAAAGAAGCAATGCCAGCTGTTTTGCCCCATGCTGGAGATGGTAGTGAGCGAGCTCCAATAACGCACTCGCCTTGGCATGCCCGGGCTTGATTGCCGAAGCTGTCACCTGGGCATCGGTGAGCCGACCTTGTGTGATTTGAGCCTGCACGATGCCCCATTGCGCGTATGACTTCGCTCCATCGTCGAGCCCGGCAACGATCTCCTGCGCTTTTTGGGCGTTGCCCTTTCGCACGAGGTCTCCAACAATTGCCATCAGCGGATGGGGATTTTCTCCGGCAATGCTCACGGCGGTTTTTACAGCGCCATGCACATTGCCCTGTTTGGCTTGTGCTTCCGCGAGACTTGCAGTCACGTCGCCGACGATAGCAGGCGGCTCCTGCTTCGTGCGATCTTTGAGGCGTTCAAGCGTGCGAAATGCTTCTTCAACGTTGCCCTTGTTCGCATAGGCCATGGCGAGCTGTCCCAGCGCGTTGGCAGCCGCCAGTTTGCCGACCCGTGAAGACTGATCTTCGACGACGATTTCAGCATAGATCCGTTCGGTTTCAGCCACATTTGCATTTTTTGCATAGGCTGCGGCGAGGGCAGCAAGGTAGTTGAGCTTGTTGGGGAGTTTTGGAAACGCTCTCAGCGTTTCTCGGGCCTGTGGCGGGTCCATCGCGATCTGTGCGACGACAATTGGATCGAGCGCCGCTGATCGCTCCACGCGATCGTCGATGGATGCGGCGATGCCTCTGGCTTCGAGAAGGAGCGCTGTGGGCGATTCCGCCTTGACAGGAGACGTGGCATGTGAGGGTTCAGCGGAGGCAAGAAGGCCGAAGCACACGATGACGAACGAGCATAATCGGGCAGGAACAGCTGGGCGTGGCAGGCCGGTCACCGTTTGGCTTCCGGAGGAGGCCAGTTCATTTCCGTGTGGCGCCCGCAGTAATAGCACAGCAGTCGATATCGCGCCTTGCGTCGAGGATTGGGCATCGAAATAAATGTGATCGGGGTATCGTCGAACGGACACGTTGGTTGGTCATGCAGCAGGTGGACTTCGGCCATCATGGTAATTGACGCCATATCCCAGGGCGGCGACGTCTCTTCTTTCCCGGCAATCTGTTCCTTCTGCTGACACCGTTCGCACACGGCTTCGTACGTCTTGACGCGAGCGTGATGCGGTGTCAGGTCTGTGATTTCCATCGGACCGCCACATGCTCCATTGGTGCAGGTCAGATGTTCGTGTTGCAGCGCCTGCAAGAATCGATGGTGTGCCTGCCGGTCTTGCTCTTTTTTCATCCTCTGTTTCCCTCCTTTTAGTCGTATTTAGGGCAGCCTGCGCTGTCTTTGACTGCACGCGTTCCGCGAGCAGGAAGGGCAGTCAGGCTGCCCTCTCATATTCCCCACGCACCGCTAATATGAATATTGGCGCCGTTCACATACCGGGCCTCGGGACTCAAGAGGTATCGCACAGCAGCGACCGTATCCTCGACGCTGCCGATGTAACCGGCGGGAATACGTTTGGCCATGCCGGCAAGTTCTCCGGGAGGCGCGCTGCCGGAATCGATAAACCCCGGCGAGATCGCATTGACGG
>DASTQY010000089.1:0-3281 GCA_035761525.1 Nitrospira sp.
CCTGTCAATACTACATGTCTGCCAAATTACGTGTCCGCCAAGGAGATGACCATGACACCTTTGATGCTCATGACGCTAATCAGCCTCGCCCCCTTTCCCATCCTACTTATTGCCCTCTTGGCTGGACGCTGGTTGAACCCAAACCATCAGGCTGTATTGTGATAGCGCACGCGGCCAATAAGCCGGACGGAGCATACCGATGACGAATCACCGTCATCATTTTCGTATGCCGGTAGCCCGACGGGGCCTTGTGACGAAAGGTCAGACGACGGCCCTGTGTGACGTCATAGACATCACCGAACAAGGGCTGCATTTTTCTACGGAATTGTCCCTGACAGTGGCTGAGACAGTTCGCACTGAATGCCAGCTGGACGAAAATTGCGTTGTTCACTGCGAATTGCTGATCACTCATGCCCAGCCTCCTCGCTTCGGCGGGAAAATTACGCATCTACTCCCGGAGCATCAACAGCAATTGGTCTCATTCATTCAACGCTTGGTCATGTCCAACATGGCAGGGTTGTAGCAATGTTTCCTTGGCACATGGGGCGTTCAGACCGTGAAGCATCGTCCTCGCAAGCCGTGCCCATCTTGTGCTTGCTCGGCGTTGTGGCGTTGCTCAGCTCGATCACGCCGGTGATGAAGTACGTGCTTGAGCACAGCGGCCTGACCTTTTTGTCAATCGCCAATGGGAGAATCGTCATTGGCTTTCTCTTTCTGACTGTGATGACAGCTTGCTGGGATTGGAAGGGTTTGCGTGCCTTGAGTTTCTCTGACGGGGCGCGGTTTGGCGCGCTTGGTCTGCTCGGCGTCGGATCTTATGTCGTAGCTGCTTATGGCCTCTTATACACCAACGTTACACACTATGCGCTGATTTATAGCCTACTGCCCACGTTCACGGCCTTCTTCAGTTGGTGCCTCTCCAAAGAGCAGGTGTCATGGTCCGGTCTCTCTGGCATCCTTCTCTCATGGGCAGGGTGCCTGGCGGCGCTGGCCGCCAATCTTCAAGCAGGGACAATCGAGGTGGGTTTGGGAGACCCGCTCGTTCTCCTCTTCACCCTCATGATGGCAGCCCATATTGTCATGAGTATGCACATTGTCAGACGGCATGGAGTGTTGACAGCGAACACGGCCATGTTCGGGACCGGTGCCGTTTTGGTATCGGGCTGTTCGATCGCATGGGGTGACCCAGCGCCGGCGGCCGATCTGTCATGGAATGTTTGGAGTGCCGTGCTTTTCATCGGGCTGGGAACAGCCGGTGTCTTTCTCTTGCGGTCCCG
Source organism: Nitrospira sp. (assembly GCA_035761525.1). Taxonomy (GTDB): domain Bacteria; phylum Nitrospirota; class Nitrospiria; order Nitrospirales; family Nitrospiraceae; genus Nitrospira_C. Next base: position 1,278 of record DASTQY010000089.1, read on the forward strand.
CTCCCTGCAGTCCTTGCCCCCTGCAACCGTAGGCGCCTATCACAATCTCATTCCTATCTGTACGATCGCGATCGCACACTGGTATCTGGATGAGCCCCTCACGGGGCCAACCGTGATTGGAGCGGTGGCCGTACTCCTGGGCACTGAGCTCGTCCGCCGCAAGCCGCCGTTGACCAGCCTGTGGCCTGCGGTCTTCAAGAAAGGAAGCAGTGACATAGCCGTCTCGGTGGTCGGAATGGTGGTAGCCAATCCGCGTGCGGCCGCTCAAAGCACTATCCGGCATGGTCGTGAATGATTTCGCCCCTCTAAGGAGGGATACAGTGGGCCATGGACAACACAGTAGACTCACGTCACGATGAATGAGAGCAGGCCCTATCATCGTGGCCTCTATCGTCTGCCGCTGAGCTACCCTGTCATGTATTGTGTGGCAGCCACCGTCGGGGAAGGTACGATATCCAACCTGTCGGCGGTGGGGTGCTCACTTGAAACGGATGAACCGCTGTTGGAGAATCAACACGTGGCACTCCGACTCCTTCTTCCTGATCAAAACGGATCCCTGCCCATCGACGCAGCCGAAGTCAAATGGGTCAAAGGCACACTTGCCGGCATCGAATTCGTCCAAGTGGACCGCGAAGCGAACTTGCGCTTGCATTCGTTTGTCTGGGACAAGATGATCGAGCGGATTCAGCTCCTGCAGCAGCAACGCTCAGGATCGTCCTAGAACTTGGATCCCTGACTCTCAGCCGGCTTCTTTCCCAGGATCGCCAAGCAAGCCAGGCCGATAAAGATCCAGACTAATTCCCTGAAACGCCGCAAAAGCGCGAAGGTCATTCCCGTCAAGTCTGAGTACCCGAAGGCCTTCAGTAAGAGCAAATTACCTCCATCCTGGGCACCTATACTCCCCGGGATGAAGAATGTCCCGCCTTTGATCAGGACGGATAACGCCCCGATCGCAATGGCAGACAGGAGACTTGTTGGCCCACCGAGAAAGGAAATGATCACGAAGACTTCCACTGCTTCAGCGAGCCACCCCAGCAGATACAGGCCAGTCGAAGCATAAAACGCCGATTGATGATGGGCGTAAAAACCCAGAATCGTCCTGTCGAGCGACCGGAGTTTCTCGGCGCGCGTTTCAAGAAAGGTACTGCGAAGGCCAAGCCTACGAAATGTCTCCAGCAACCACGTAAACAGTCCGCGTCTTTGCACCAGGACGAACGCGGCAATCCCACACGACAATAAGGCCGCGCTGAACAGTCCCGCGGCAGTCATTTGGAGGGACGATCCAGCTGTCCCCAGCGTCCAGAAGGCCAACGCAATTCCAATAAGGATGAAGAGGACCTGGGCGATCGTCATAATCGTTTTGGCAATCACGACCGAAGCGAGGCCCTCGACCATCGGAATGTGGTGCCTTTGAAGGAGATAGGCCTTCAGCGGCTCCCCGCCGATGTAGGCAGTAGGCGTCGTCATATTCACTACTTCACCGGCCGTCCGGATTGAGAGGATTTTGCCAAAGGAAATGCGCTCCGCCGCTGGGCCCAGGACAATTTTCCACCCATAGGCTTCGAGCACATACATGACGACAGATGGAATGAGCATCACGAAGAGGGCACCGGGCCCGAACCGAGCGACTGCCTCATAAATGTGGCCCGGGCCTATATGCCACACAAGAAAGGACAGTGTGAGCAGGCCGACGCCCAGTAGAAGAAATCGGAACACGGTTAGGCGGGTGGAAATGGCCACGGGCCCTCATCTGCCGTGACCAGAAACTTGGAAACCCCGAGACCACGGTCCGCACTCACAGCGGCCTTCCTCGCGTGATGTGCACGCGTGCAGAGGGCTGGGCCGCAACGTGCATGTTGATCGGACGGGGCGACCAATACAAGCTGCCCTCCAGTATCACCGTACGGGTCTCGAGAAAATACCAGAGGGTCTCACGATCCACAGCATGACTGTCGCAAAGGCCATCGATCCGATCGCCGCAATCCACAGAAACCATTCCAGTTT
>DASTQY010000090.1:0-8306 GCA_035761525.1 Nitrospira sp.
GAACCGGTCTCATTTATCCGGCGCAGATCCGTCCGCCTGATCATTTATGGAGGGTTGATCGCATTTGTCGTCATCATGATTCTCGTACCACTCATAGCAAAATTGCGCGATCCGAATTTTGAGAAACACATTGCCGAACACCGGGTCATGGTGGGCATGTCGAAAGAGCAAGTGCTGCAATCATGGGGTGGACCTCAAACAATCAACACCAGCTTTACAAAGGATGGGATCCGGCAGGAAGAATGGATATTCGAAGATTGGGAAAGCGCGGCGGTCGTCAAGCACCGGTATCTGTATTTCGAGGAAGGGACGTTGATCGGAGGATGGTTTCAGGGCTCGGGCGAACGGTTGCCGACACAATCACCCTCGAACCCCCACAATCCGAAGCAGACCGGCTAAAGTTATCCGCCAATGTCGCCGGTCACTTCACGCACATCGACTCTCAAGCGCTGCAGAATCGCCTCGGCTCGCGGGTAATCCCGTTCCTCCACCATGACATGAGAATTCAATCCCAGCACGCCCGGATAGAGACTACTGACGTTGGCATGACGAATCAAATACGCGATCCCGCTTCCTTCGAGCAGACTTTGAAGCAGGGCAAGTTCTCCGACATTATAGGGTTCGGTTAGACGAACCAGATTCATGTCAACCATCCTTGGTACATGATTCCTGTATCCAAGAGCATATCACCGGATCGTTGCTTTTTCGACGCGACACTCCTACACTGGTTCGAGACTATGGTGTCTCAGTGATCTGGACCCGCCGCTGCTTGCCGGGACCTCCCGAAATAGTCAGCACGCGTTTCCATTCCCGAACCTGATACACTGCCCAGGCCGGTGACTGTCCCTTGAAATAGGCATCCGGATCTTCTCCGCTGGCATTCAGGTAAATCGGCTCAGTAAATCCCTCGTCCAAGACGTAGTCGAGAAGACATTCGGTGACGAAACCAGATCCGCGCAACGCAACGTCTGCCAGCAGCGACAGGATTTCATCGGGGTTCTGAACGGTCACTTGTTTCACGGTGTCTCCATCCGGCGAATTGTAACGAGGCCTCGACGAGGAAGGCAACCCGCATGACCCGACCGCAGACCAACAGCCGCTTTCAAGAAGAACTTCTGCGAATCATGGACCGCAAGCACCACTGGGCCTGGCCATCGTTCGCCGATGGGACAGTCTCGGTCGAGCAATTGACATGCCATTTTCAGCAGGAGTACGCGGTCTACGTGCGCGACTTTCCGGTAATGCTCGCACGGATTCATGGCCATAACCCGCCGGCCGCGGTTCGGCGGATGCTGGCCGAGAACATTTATGAAGAAGACACCGGAGGGCTTTCACTCGGGAAATCTCACCCGGAACTGTTTCTTCAGATGATGGCTGGATTGGGCCTCCCCGCCCAGTCCTTTGACCGGATCACCCTCCTCCCCGCCGCACGTCGATACAGGGCCTGGCTCGATCGTGCTTCCTATCATCGGCAGTGGATCGTTGGTGCCGCCGCGCTGACCGTTTTCGTGGAAGGCAGCGTTAAGGACCGTAAAGAGCTGGACGAGCCTTCCAAACCCAAGACGGCCGAAGAAATCGAGTCGATCGTCCAACAACACCCGCTGGTCCGCCACTATGGCCTCTCTCCTGATTCCATGGATCTCATTCGTTCTCATCAGATGGTCGAGGCCGGGCATCGACATGACGCCTACAAGATGGTCGTGAGCTACGCGACGACCCGTGCGCAACAACAAGCGGTCCTTAGCTGTCTGAAGACCTGCCTGAGATTGTGGAGTGCCTACCGCGACGGGGTAGCGCGTGCCTGTCGTCTTAGAAAGCCCTGACGGGCGGCAAAGTGCCGGCTGGTTTATTCTCTGCTGTGTCACGGTCCTGATGTGCCCTGGATGGAGCTTCGGCTCCTTAGATAGCACCATGGTGTTGATCCCTGCTGGTGAATTTACGATGGGGACGCCGGCCGGCACCGATGGACTCGCCGACGAGCACCCCCAGCGTTCTGTGTTTCTTTCCTCCTTTTACATAGACCGCTATGAACTTTCGAATGCCAAGTATTTCGAATTCGTCTCCGCGACACGCCACCGAATGCCCGAAAACTCCAACACCGCCTCAACTTTATGGACTAACGGGAAGCCGATGTCCGGGATTGAACAGCACCCGGTAGTGAATGTCAGCTGGACTGATGCGGAGGCCTATTGTCGATGGGCTGGCAAGCGCCTTCCGACTGAAGCGGAATGGGAAAAAGCCGCGAGAGGAACGGATGGCCGTCGATATCCCTGGGGCAACGAGTGGAACATTTCGATGGCGAACAGCGCCAGCTTTTGGGCTGGGCGCACAATCGAGTTTGACAGCGGAGCGGATTGGGACGCCTTCTGGGTCAAGGGTGAAGGTGCCCAGATCGCGAAGAGCAAAGGATTGAAAGGAGAAGTGCTGACGCTGCCGGTTGGCAGTTTCCCCGACAACGTCAGTCCGTATGGTCTCTTCGATATGGCGGGCAATGTCGCCGAATGGGTGCAGGATTGGTACGATCCCAACTATTACAATGCCGCCCCGCTGGACAACCCCGTTGGTCCAGAACGTGGCGCCATTAAATCCATGCGTGGAGGCTCATGGCTCAAGCCAGCGGTAAGCCTACGCACAAGCGATCGCGACTGGGGCATCATGGACAGCCGCCCGAGTGGAACGGGTTTTCGCTGCGCAATGGACGCCTACTAGCTCCGCCCAAGCTGGGCGGACTAAGGTTCTATCAATAAGAAATCCACCCGCTCGACGCGCACGAAGGGCATGATCAGCCCCAAGCCCTCTTCATCGTGAGAAAAATCATAGACAATTGATTCTTCAGGTATCAACTTCCCGGTCATCAGGACATCGATCTCGACCGGGTGACCCTCCGCGATTTGACGCCGCCAGTGCTCACGCCGGATCACGTCGGTCGTGACGCTCAGATTCGCTGGCGCGTCTTCAGGCTTGAAACGGACCATCCCCCAGGCAGTTTTGACCAGCTTCGGTCCAAGCGCGACGGGAAAACCGTCGCTCCCCGGATCATAGCGGGATAGTTCGCCCGTCCAGAGGAAAGCCACCGCCGTTTCCAGCGCCTCATGGCCTTCACGTCGCGCATCCCGCTCCCTGTTGAGGGCAAAAAGCCGGTCATCATGACCGGGGTCCTGGTGCCCGTGACCGTACAGAGACGCCCAATCAGGGGGCGCACCGTCCAGTTCCTCCAAAAATCTCTCGATGGCAGCGGGATGGACCATGAGCCGGGTGCCGGGAGGAAGGGTGCTCTCAAGTTTCTCGAGGGAAAGCCGCTGAGGCATGCCGGCTTCGCCGATGGCACCGGCCCATGCTCCAGCCGGCATGAGCACTAACCCCGCCAACGCGAGTATGTGAAACGGAACCCTCATCGGCATCACTCAGGACGACGCACGACTCAGGGCTTGCGTGAAATCGGCAAGCAGCTTCCTAGCCCCCTCATGGTTAGGAGGCAACATCCCTTGCTCCATGAGCACGGTCAATCGAGGCGCAGGATCGATGCGAAGCAACGACTGTCGTGTTAATCCGGGTGAATCGATGGCTTTGCGGTAGGCCGCAAGCCAGGATTCCGTGATGGCACGCAGGCCGGGATCGTTAGCCTGCATACGGCCAATCCGTACTTGTTCAAGAAGTTTGATGAGGGGATCGGATTGCGAGATGTCCGCAATAGACCGCTGGAGCAACAGATCGACGTCGCTCATTGCTAATTCATCGAGCAGGCTCCCGGTCCTCTGGGATCTCCGCAGCTGCCACAGGCGCCTCCTCCACCGGCCGGTGAGGCCCAACCACCCGTTGCGCCAACGCCAAATGAAGAAAACTGTTTGTCGAGCGCGGTGGTGCGACACTCCGGACAGGCGGCCTCGACCGACCCCTGAACCAGGAGTTCGAAGCGATGATTGCATTCACGGCAGACATATTCGAAGATAGGCATAATCGTGATTCTCCTTGGTTGAACCCATTATAGAAGTGTCGCGTCACGCTTCGCAACGCATGAGGCTTGGATATGTACCAAGAAGAAAAAACCTTCACCCTGCGCTTCAGTCTGGAGGCCTCCTTCCCTGACGACTACGACGGCGAAGATGATCGCCATGTCTGGATCCATGAGTGGGAGTCTCAGATCAAACCACAAGTTTTAAAACAGGTTTTCGAATCACTTAGGCAGCACCCGGCCTGGTCATCCCATGTTCGAAACCGGGGCATTGCACCCACGGACGAAATCGAGATCGTCGTCGCAAAGGATTTTTCCAAACCGGTCCCGTTCTCGCTGAAGTCATGACGCCTGCTCTTGGCTTGTACCTCCATATCCCTTTTTGCCGGCAGCGGTGTGATTACTGCGCTTTTTACCTGGAGGTGCACCGTGAGCCGGCTGCAGAAGCCTTTTGCCGTGCGCTCGAAACCGAAATTGCCCTGTATGCGGCTGAACCATCCCTCAAAGGCCGCCAGTTCGCCTCTCTCTACTTTGGCGGTGGAACTCCCACGGTCTTGAAACCTGAACAGTTGACAGGGTTGCTCGCCGCCGTGCAACGCTCGTTTCTCCTGCGTCCGGATTGTGAAATCACCGTAGAGGCGCATCCGGGAACGGTCACGACACGCGACCTTGCCGCCTTACGGGACATCGGTGTGACAAGGATCAGCTTTGGCGCGGAATCCTTAGCTGATGATGAGCTGGCGAGCCTTGGCCGTCCAGGGGCTCAGGCCGAAACGATCGAGGCAGTCATGAGCGCCCGGTCAGCAGGATTTATCGACATCAATCTGGATCTCATGTACGGGCTTCCTGGACAGTCATTGGAAAGTTGGGAACGGACACTCCGTCGCTGCATTCAGCTGAGCCCAACGCACGTCTCTTGTTACGCCTTGACGGTGGAAGAGGGAACCAGACTCGCTCACGAGGTGCGCCGAGCGCAGCGGCAACAGCCTGATGAATTGTTGCAAATTGAAATGGATGGTTTGACGCAAGGCATACTGGGCCAATCCGGCTATGAACAATACGAAATTTCCAACTATGCCAGGTCCGGTTTTCAATGCCGCCATAATCTCTTGTACTGGACACAGGGAGAGTACCTGGGCGTCGGGCCTAGCGCCCAATCGCTTGTAGCAAACGTTCGTTTTGGCAATGTGGCCAACCTCACGAGCTACAAGGTCGCGTTGACGGAAAACCGTCTCCCGGTGCAGGAGCGGACGCTACTGACCACTCAAGAGCAGCTCCGTGACGCGGTCATCTTTGGGCTGCGGCTCCGCCAAGGTATCCCGACTTCCCAATTGAAAGCTCATGTCGAAAATTATGGCTATTTGGGAATCTGGCGTGAGCTCTGCACAGACCAGTTGATCGAGGAGGCCGGCGGTCGCAGCCGACTATCGGCAAGAGGTCGCATATTCGCCGATACAATCGCTGAACGCTTATTTTAGTGGAACGGCGGCATGGTGGCTTGCCAACACGGATTGAAACCCGCTGCCAGTTTCAATGTCTGACCATCAGGACGTGCAGCGCCGTATCGGCCAGGATGCCTCCCCAGGCCGCGGCATTCAACCAGCGTAATGGGCGTTGCGGAGACTTCCAGTGGTGAACCAAGGCAAGCAGCAGGCAGAGTTGCGTCGCCAACGAAAAGGGGCGATGCAGATTGGCTGAGACAGCCCCACGTTCGCTGGCCACAGCCGACACCGCGGCGAGCACGTAGCACGCAAAGGCGCCGAATTGCAGCCACTTTGCCCGAGCGTCAGCGTGACCCCTGACCGCGATGACCAGCGCCCACGTCAAGCAGACGATGACAAGTAACAACAACAGCGGGAAGAGCGGCCACCACACCTTGGCGTCCAACATGGGCGCCGACTGTAACAAGCCTCTCCCAGGAGGTCAACGACAGCTCAGCCATTGACTTTTTTCATTGGCGGGAGAGAGACTAACGCCACCTATGCCAGTGAATATGGACCCTGCCAAAAAACGTCGTAAACAAGCGCCCACCGCTCAGGTTCCATCCCATGAGCACTCCCCCGCTTCGCGCAAATCTTTCGGCGAGGAGACGGAGGAGGATCGGATCAAAGCGCTCGCAGATGCCGAAAAGAAGAACCTGTGGGACGCGACAGAAGTCATCGACATGGATACCTTCTAAAAATATGTGGCTTCTTGTCGTTTCAGGCGGGAAGAAAGTAAAAGGCAATCGCTAGCATCACATACACTCCGACCAGCATCACGCCTTCCATCCAGTGCGATTCGCCGTCCAACGAAACAAAGCCGACAATCAAGACTGAAATCGTGACCGCAGCGACCTCGAACGGTGTAAAAATCAAATCCAACGGCGCACCGAAGAGATAACTCGCAAAGACCAAGACCGGCGCGACGAGCAAGGCGATTTGAATGCTCGATCCAACCGCAATGCTCAGAGCCAGGTCCATCTTGTTTTTCATGGCGACCATGACAGCGGTCGAGTGTTCCGCGGCGTTTCCGACGAGCGCGACGAGAATGACGCCGACAAATATTTCCGTCAACCCGAGCGTTTTTGCGGCATGATCCAACGCCCCGATCAGCAGTTCACTCATGAGGGCAATCAACACGGTAACGATTGCCAGCACCGTCACAGCTCTTCCGCGGCTCCACGACCTGTCTCCGACGTGCTTGGTCTCCCGCCAGCTACCCGAAGAGACATGACGATGAGTCCTCAACGAAAACACGAGGCTCATCACGTAAATGGCGAATAAGACGATGGATATTTCAAGGCTGAGCTCGCGTTCTACGGCGATGCCCCGGTCCGCTGCCGTGAGATGGAACAGAGCGGGAATTATCAGTCCCACAGCGGCAAGCAAGAGGAGGCTCGCACCCATTCCCGCTGCCGTTTGATTGAACTTTTGCCGTTCGTACTTCAGTCCGCCTGCGAGCATCGATGCACCCAGGACCAGCAGAATGTTGCCGATGATCGATCCGGTCAGGGAAGCTTTCACAACGTCGTGCAAGCCTCCGCGTAACGCCACCAGCGCAATGATCAACTCTGCCGCATTTCCGAGCGAAGCGTTCAAGAGGCCGCCGATTCCAGCTCCAACATGAGCCGTCAAATGTTCCGTGGCTCGCCCCAGGAGACCGGCGAGCGGGATGATGGCAAGCGCCGCGGAAATAAATACCCCAAGATGGCCGGGTTGAATGAACGCGAGCACGAGGGTGACCGGAACAAAAACCAACAAGAGATCGAGCCAAGACATTGAAAACGATGTTTTCATCGCGGCGCACGTTAACATGAGCGGGCGCCATTGTCGACGAACGGGCGCTCCGCGGCCGTCCGAATGCCACACCGGCTGCGCACACGGAAAAGGATCTTAATCGCACAAGAGAACTCTGTTAGAATCGCCACTCCATGGCCGAATCCCCCACTCCTGTTGCGACACCGCTGACCACAGAAACTCCCTCGACGGGGACTGGCGAGGGGTTAGAAGCCCGCGTGGTCGTCTATAACTGCGATTGTCATACGTACCAGCAAGTCATCGCACTTTTTTGTCAGTGCATCCCGGGAATGACGCCTTCCAAGGCGTTCGAGCTCGCATGGAAGATCGACCACCAAGGAGAGGCGGTGGTCTTCACGGGAGAGTGGAAACAAGCGGAGGAGGTAGCGGGGAAGCTAGGGGGGGGCGGATTACGTGTGGCCGTTCAGTAGCCAGCCCTTATTTTTTCCTGTGGACTTTCTTGTCGGAGCGGGTTGGTCGTGCTTTCCCATGATGTCTGCTCGACGAGGGGACGGATTTTTTTGGCATCGACTTTCGAGACGATCCTCCACCCTTTGCCGCGGCCTTGGCCTGCGCGACCTCAGCCTGTAGCTTGTGCGTGCCAGCCGTCCGGTTGAGTTTGCTCACCATCTCGTTATTGTAGACCTTTACCTGGTACAACTCGAAAAGTTTTGCGACCGCCTTTTGATCGCCTTTTTTGGCGGCGTTCAAAAGCCGGCGTCGCTGATTCATCTCTTCTTCTTCGGTATGAGAAGCGGCCCGTCGTTCCATGCCATCCTCGTTCGAATGTCCGATGCAATCGCCTCTGCAGCGGCGAAGGAGTAAACCGCCGAACTATATCAGAAGCAAGGGCCTTTTGAAAATGCCGGTGCCATGACCGCCAGGGATTTCCCTCCATTGAGCGACTCAAAACGGGGCAGTTATAATGTCGAACACTTTTCCCACATGGAGGGACATCATGGACGCTCACAAGCCGGATCAACCGACCGTAGCCGACGACCCTAAAGCGCGTGAAGTGCTGCGCCGGGCGTTTGAAAACACCGCCAGGTGGCCCAAGGACTTCAAAGGCTTCACTG
>DASTQY010000091.1:0-2428 GCA_035761525.1 Nitrospira sp.
GATCCACAATGCGACCCGTCAACGGAGGGACGTCCAGCGCCGAGATGAGCAGCGGATTCAGCAGAAGTCCCACGAAGACGACGAGCCGCGCCGGCTCTCGCCAGACACGGCTCATACAGAGGATAGACATCATGCAGGCAAGTCTAGAACTTGACCTCCGGCGGCTTGGCGACGGCTTTTTCATCTGCCACGGCGAAGTTGGGCCGCTCTTCCAGGTGGAGGATGAATTTGGCGGTCAAGTTGGTCGGAAAATACCGCACCATCTTGTTGTATTCCGCTACGCGATCGATGTAGCGCTTGCGAGCTACAGTGATCCGGTTTTCGGTGCCTTCCAGCTGACTTTGGAGATCGCGAAAATTCTGATCGGCTTTTAGGTTGGGATAGTTTTCCGCAATGGCAATGAGACGTCCGAGGGCAGACGTCAGACCGGCCTGCGCTTTTTGAAACTGCTCGAACGCTGCCGGATCCTTCAGCATCTCCGGGGTGACTTGAATGCCGGTGGCTTGCGCCCTCGCCTGAACCACGCCTTCGAGTGTCTCTTTTTCATGCGCGGCGTATCCTTTCACCGTCGCCACAAGATTGGGAATGAGGTCGGCCCTCCTCTGGTATTGGTTGACCACTTCGCTCCAGGCCGCCTTGGTGTCTTCGTCGAGTCCTTGTAGATCGTTATAGCCGCACCCCCAGAAACCACTAGTCATGAGAACGCCCAGGACGATCGTGTACACCCTACCCATACCTCTCCTCCTTGTGATGAACGTGCAAACGGATCATGCTATCATTGGTCGAACACGGAAGATAGCGGGAGACTCCATGTCGCTGGAACGCGCATCGAATCAACCGGGAGGATTTCAGCTCAGGCACCGTTTGCTGGGCATCTATCAGGGAAGTGCGATTGAACTGGCCTTCTGGCATCCTTCATCCGGCATGCCCGAATATGGGTTGTGCCGGTTCTCAACCGAGGACAAGGCACAGGCGCTCGCTGATTTCTTGACATCCCCGGCGTGCCCAGAACCGTTTGATCCCAAGGACCTGACGATCGAACCGTATGACCTCGCCGAACATGAACGGCTGACGACTGACTATCCCCTGCCCTCTGCCTGGGAACAACCGACATAAAGCCGTGCCGATTGCCGCCTGCGAGAATTTGAGCACTGATGTGGAGAAGAAGGCGTGCTAGCTTTTGGCCGGGACAGCCATGGCTGTTGATTTCTGCATATGGTCGGCGGTCTGCGACTGAATGAAGGCGAGCAGGCGCTTGTTCTCCTGGGCAGCCCGCAAAAACTTGAAGGCGATGCCGCGGGGGCTCACCGAGCGTACCATCGCGGCCACTTCCAGCGGCTGCTCCTGTGATCCCGTGGCGATCTCCAAGTAGAAGATATCGTCGACCCGCACTTGTGTCTCGCTTTTGATGATGCAGCCGCCCATCGACAGATCGAGCACCGTGCCCTCACCGCGGACCTTCCCACCGGAAAACGAGAGATACAGCCGCACGGGAATCCGGAGATGCTCACGACGGTCGATCGGATGGCGCGGGCGGTCCAATCCGATACGGGAGGCCAGAAAGCGGCAACTGCAGTGCTGGCAGGAGAAGGGGGACAACAGAAAGATCGCCGCCACCCGTTCGCTCGCCGAGAGCGGCCTGGCGCGCAGCACCTGTTCACGGCGGCATTGGGGACAATTCAGCGAGCGACCCATAAAAATTGTTTGAGTCAGGACCTGTCGCAGCAACGGTGATATCTCACTCACTCATCGATAGTGCATGTCCCCCGATCTGTCAAGCGAAGAGGCGTAAACAGCCACGCAAGCCACTTAGCGCAGCGCTCCATAGCTCTTGGGCCATCTGCTGGATCGGCACGGAGGGTGAGCCGCCAGGTCGTATCAGTGCGATTCGTCGTGAGGATCCGTCGGCTGTTCCGCGAGGGGACTCGGCTCTTCGATGGTGGCTCGGAGAAATTCCCGGTTGAGCTTCGCGATGAATCGTACGCTGATCGACTTTGGGCAGACCGCTTCGCACTCGTATTGGTTGCCGCAGGACCCGAACCCTTCGCGATCCATGGCGGCCACCATGGCCTTGGCCCGTTTCGTCCGCTCCGGCTGACCTTGCGGTAACAAAGCAAGGTGCGAGACTTTGGCGGCCACGAACAGCGTGGCTGACGCATTCTTGCACGCAGCGACGCACGCGCCACATGAAATGCAAGAGGCGGCATCCATGGCCGTTTCGGCCCGGTCCTTCCCGATCAACAACACGTTTCCGTCCACGGCTCCGCCGGTATTGACGGAGATATACCCCCCGGCTTGCATGATGCGGTCAAATGCGCTTCGATCCACGACGAGATCCTTGATGATCGGAAAGGCCTTTGCGCGCCAAGGTTCTATGGTGATCGTGGCGCCGTCGGGAAATCGACGCATGTAGAGTTGGCAGACGGTG
>DASTQY010000092.1:0-7870 GCA_035761525.1 Nitrospira sp.
CGATCAGCAAGTGGGGTTTATCAAAGACGCCCTGAAATTCTCCTATCTGCTGTTGAGAACCGACGGGCGGACAATCGCCGAGCGCAGTCCACACACTTTCCGCATGGTCAGTGAATTACGCAAGCTCAAAGGCGATACAAGGGCCTGGCTGTGTAATGAACGTGGTCGATGCGAGGTGGGGAGACTAGATCGCGCAGAAACCGACATGAACTCAAGGTGGGACGAATGTCAGCGGGGCACCATCGTGCGGATTGAACATATCACGCGCAAGGACGGGGCTTCGCTGGGAAGAATTTCCGACCGCTCTGCGGTCCAGATTGTGCGTTCCGTATGAGCTCTGTCCACGGAGGAATATGAGCTTCATCACCCCTGATTATTTCATACACGCCGCAAACATCCTCTTACTGATTGCGTACAGCGTTCGCGACGTCCTGTGGTTGCGCCTGTTCGCGGTGGCAGCTTCCCTCATTGCCATTCCTTTTTATCTGTTTCAGCCTACCGTGTTGTGGGCGCCGCTTGCCTGGAGCGTGGTCTTTGCAGCGATCAATCTCCTTCAATCGTGGCTGCTTTTCGTCGAGCGTCGTCCAGTCAAGCTGACGGCTGAAGAGGAGGAGGTTGGGCGACTTGCCTTACAGGACTTGCCACCTCGGAAAATCCTTCAGGTTTTGAGTATCGGATCGTGGATCACGGCTGAAGTTGGCGAGCACCTCATAGAGCGGGGCAAGCTTCCTGACTCCGTTTCGCTCATTGTTCGTGGCAAAGTGCGGATAACCAAAGATGGGCGCATGCTCCGGGATTTGATCCCCGGTGACATCGTGGGCTCCGCTCTCATCCTCAACGGGATCCCCTCCAATGTGGATGCGGTGACAGTTGAGCCACTGCGTGCCATGCGTTGGCACATTGGGACATTGCAGAAGTATCTGAGCGCCCATCCCGAGACACGAACCGTCATGCAGCGGCATCTCGCCCGTGACCTTGCGGGAAAGATCGGGCGCCTCGTCACGGAACCCTCCTAAACCCCATACTGACATGTTGCTGATCGATGACTCATCGAATGATCGCTGATTTGTCTATCACTTAGCTGAAGCATCGAATTGGTTAGAGGTAGCATGACCCAGCCATAGGTGTTGTAAAGGGCACGTGGTCATGAAGCGACTCGGCTCCGTTTCACATGTTTTTAGAGCAGCGCTGACCGGTTCTGCGTTGCGAATCGTGGAGGCGAGGAGTACCGCGTTTGCCGAAATGGTCCGAAACATGAGGACGGCGGCGCATGTGTGATATTCAGGCTGAGCGGAGCCGGACCTCAAGGAATTTGCGACGCCGAGCGGACACTATCTCATCCACCCACCCTGGCCCGCGCGAGACGCGGGCCTTGACCCATAAGGCGCGGTCGAGCCAGAGCGTTGAGCAGAGTATAACGGTCAGCGTTGTTTGATTAACTAAGCGTAGGGAAGCGAGTCTGGATGATCACAGCGGCTGAACGAGGGTGACTTAATCGGCTTCAGGTTCTGAGCTTCCGTGTTGATGGGAGACTTTGTCTTCTTCAAAGAGTTCCTCCATCTCCTCGGCGATCATGTCGCGATCGTTCGGGACAGAGACGAGTGGGATCTCCTTGCGGGCTTTCGGCTGCTCAGGCTCCTCGGATGGCTTGGGTTGTTTTGGCTGCTCACTCATCAGTACAGTATACACCAGGCTCATAGCAGGATGTTGAAAAAGTCGCTCAGCACCGGTTGGACTCTTATTCGAAGGCTTCGAGGGAGGATTTCTCGGCGAAGGGCCGCTTACAGCCGCCACAGGTGACAAAGTATATCGACTCGCGGACCGACATCGTTGCGCGAAAATCCAGGCTCACCCCTCGGTGCTTGCAGACCGTACAGGAGATTTCTCGTAGATGGTAGGGCACATCAGGCTGGGTGCGGAGATAGAACTCCATGTCGGTGTAGACAGGGAAGCTGTAAAAGCACTTCTTACAAATTCCCCGCCATTCGCCATCGGCCTGCATGAACCGCTGATCGATGCCGAAGCTCGACCCTTTGCAGACAGCACATTGGACCGATGCGAGTCGGCCTTCAACCTCTTGAACCGTTGGTAGCGACATTCAATTGCCCCTCTTGTTTGGAGTATACGTTCGGAAAAACTCGACTGCAACCGGTGTCGTCAAGCTTTCTGCTTGACCTCCATGCCGGCCTCTCTAATACTGGGACTGACTCCATGTATCAAATTACCGATACGCTTTATGTGGGAAATATTCTGGAAGCGGAGCGGCCTCCGGCTCACATTGAGGCGGTGCTTCTCGTTGCGGAGGAATTTACCCCGAATGCGCCAGCCGGCGTCATCTATGAGAGAATTCCGTTGAAAGAATTCGGGGAAGCGAAGCCAGCTTCCCTGAACCGGGCCATTGACTGGATCGCGCGCCATCATCCGGATAAGCATGTGATGGTTTGCTGCAGGGCCGGAATGGGCCGTTCAGTGTCCGTTGTCATGGCCTATCTCTGTTGCGTCCAGAAAATGGAGTACCCGGATGTCTTTCAACTGATCATGAGTCGCCGGCCGGGAGCCTGTCCGCTTCCCAACATCCAAGCCACCATTAAGCAGGTTCATGAACTCCGACAAGCCCGGCGCAGCTAGATCGCACGACGCCTCTGCCCTTGCCTTTTCTCCCAGCCAATGGCCTAATCAGAGACATGCCTGAACTTCCTGAAGCCGAAGTCGTCGCCCGCCAGATTCGCGCCCGCTTGGTTGGGGCCATGTTGACGGGCAGTTGGTTCGGTCGACCCGATATCGTTCGCGAAGGCTATCGCAATCGCAACTGGTATGCGGGCTCAGTGTTACGTGCTGTCGAGCGGTTCGGCAAGAGCGTGGTATTGCGGTTGGAACACCAGGAAGAAACCCGATATATCGTGGCTGAACTGGGGATGACGGGCCTCCTGCTTTTTCCGGCCGTGCAGACGAGGTTTCCCCAGCACGTCCATGTGCGTCTGACCTTTACGGGAGGCGCTGAGTCGGAGCTCCGTTATTGGAATCCTCGCCGATTCGGTCGGATCTCGTTGTTCGACCAATCGGGACTCGAACACTATCTCGATCGGCGGTTCGGGTGCGATCCCTTGACCGTCACCCCCGAAAAGTTCCTCACGATCATCAAGGAACGCGCAGGGCGCTTGAAGGCCCTCATGATGCATCAGCAGGCCATCGCAGGAATCGGGAACATCTATGCGAACGAGATTCTGTTCCGAGCACGGTTGCACCCTAACGTTCGGGCGAGTCGTCTTCCCGTTGCCAAGGTCGAGGAGCTGTTACGGATCACGCGCGAGGTACTTCTTGAAGCGATTTCCTATGGCGGATCGAGCGTGCGTGATTTCTTTGCTCCGGACGGCAGCGAGGGGCGCTTTAAAGGCCGACATTTGGTCTATGGAAAGGAAGGGCTCCCTTGCCCGAACGGCTGCGGCCGAGTTATCAGACGTCTTCAAAGCGAACGGAGTTCATTTATCTGTCCTGCTTGTCAGGCACACAGGCCTCGTCGACAGCGTACTTCACCTCCGGCCGCTAAGAATAACAGCCACTTAGAGCGATCCCTCACCACTGCCTGAACCCCTAGGCCTTTTGATCCCTCATCGCTTAGTTCCTCTGGTGTATTGAGTCATCTACGCGGTTTCGCTACAATCCGTCTCCCTTTACATCGATTCTTCATACCCCAAGGAGCGACGCCATGGCCAAGGTGCTGGAAGGTCCCGGGATGGGACTGATGAAGAAATGGGGCATTCATGTCCCTCACTACGCAGTCGTCACTTCAGCCGACGAACTCGCCAAACTCGGTCATGCCAACGACTGGATGAAACACACGAAACTCGTGGCCAAGGCGCATGAAGCTCTTGGCTCACGCTTTAAGCTTGGCCTCGTGAAGGTCGGACTCGATCTCAGCGCCGCGATTGCCGCCACAAAGGAGATGATTGGGCGCCAAGTCGGCAGCATCAACGTCTCACAAGTCATTGTCTCAGAGATGGTCGCGCACAAGGAAGAATACTATTGCGCCGTGAAGTCCACCCGCGAAGGCAGCGAAGTTCTCGTGGCCAATTGCGGAGGTATCGAAGTCGAATCGAACTGGGATCGAGTGAAGCGCCTCTGTCTCGAGGTGGGTCAGCAACCTACGGCGGAAGCACTGGAGAAGCTGGTCAAGGATGACGGATTTACAGGCCCGCTCGTCAAGAAGATGGCCGACTTCGCCGCCAAGATGTTCACCTGTTTCGATAACGAAGAAGCCCAATACCTGGAAGTGAACCCCGTCGTCATCCGTGAAAGCGACGGCGAATTGGTGGCCCTGGATGCCGTGACGCTTCTGGATGGGGACGCCAAGTTCCGCCATCCCGATTGGAATTTCCAATTTGCAGCTGAATTCGGCCGGGCCTACAGTAAGGATGAGATGGAAGTCATGGCGGTCGATAGCAAGATCAAGGGCTCGGTAAAATTCATCGAAATTCCGGGTGGCGATACCGCAATGCTTCCGGCCGGAGGCGGTGCCAGCGTCTATTACTCGGACGCAGTGGTGGCGCGCGGAGGTAAATTAGCTAATTATGCGGAGTATTCCGGCGATCCCCCCGACTGGGCCGTCGAAGTGCTGACCGAGAAAGTCTGCTCGCTGCCGGGCATCAGGAACATCATCGTGGGTGGCGCCATCGCCAATTTCACCGACGTGAAGAAGACCTTCGGCGGCATTATCAACGGCTTCCGTAAGGCGAAGTCGGGCGGCAAATTGAAGAACGTACGTATTTGGGTGCGCCGCGGCGGCCCTCGCGAGAAGGAAGGCCTCGATGCCATGCGGGCGCTGAAGGATGAAGGATTCGATATAAACGTCTTCGACCGCAACACCCCGCTGACGGACATCGTCGATAAGGCGCTTCACAAACAGTAACGAAGGCTGGGACGGCCTGAGGCCAGGAGCATTCGCTTGGCTCCCGCCTCGGTATTCAGTTTCGATGGAATAAAGGGAGATTCCGATGAGCATTCTGGCTGACAAAGACACCCGCGTCGTCATTCAGGGCGGGCAGGCCGGTGTGAACGCCGCACGACGTATGGCGGAATTCTGCTACTTGATCAAGCGGCCGCTCAATGTTGAAGCGTTCGTCTATCCGCCGGATGCCGGCAAAACCAACGAGGTTCCCTACGGCAGCGGACTCATTGCCATCCCCGTATACAAGACCATCGCCGAAGCGACCAAGAATCATCCCACGATCAACACGAGCCTGGTTTACATCGGTGCGGACCGTGCGATGAAGGGCGGCATGGAAGCGCTTGACGACCCGCACATCAAGGTCGTGTCCATGATCACCGAAGGCGTCCCGGAGAAGGACGCCAAGCTGCTGGGGGCACATGCACGGAAACTCGGGAAGGTATTTAACGGACCGTCTTCGATCGGGATCATCTCGGCCGGTTCCTGTCGGCTGGGCGTGATCGGCGGTGCGTTTGACAACCTGGTTCTCTCGAAGCTCTATCGCGAAGGGTCCTTCGGCGTCGTCACAAAATCAGGCGGCCTCTCCAACGAGATCATCTGGATCTGTTCACAGTTTGCCGACGGCATCACGACCGCGATCGGCATCGGCGGCGACGCGTATCCTGGCACCGATTACGTGAGCTATCTGGAGATGTTCGAAAACGATCCGCAGACGAAAGCCGTCGTGATCGTCGGCGAAATGGGGGGCGATCTCGAGGAGAGGGCGGCGGAGTGGTACGGCGCGAAAAAGCGCCGCATCAAGCTGATCGGTGTCGTGTCCGGTTTCTGCCAGGAAAGTTTACCGAAGGGCATGAAGTTCGGCCATGCAGGCGCCAAGGAAGGGATGAAAGGCGAGGGCTCGGCACGCTCCAAGTCGGATGCACTCAAGAAGGCGGGGGCCCTCGTGCCGCCGACTTTCGGAGCGCTCGGTCCTGCGATTAAGGAGACATATCAGGAACTGCTGAAGTCAGGTCAGGTCAAGGAACCGGTGGAGCCGACGGTGCTGCCGAAACTGCCGAAGTCGGTCGAGGAGGCCATGAAGGCGGACGAAGTGATGGTTGCGCCGCTCATCCGGACCACCATCAGCGACGATCGTGGCGACGAACCCTGCTACGACGGCTATCCGGCTTCCGAACTGATCAACAAAGGCTACGAGATTCCCCACGTGATCGGCTTGCTCTGGGACAAGCGGCTCATCTCGAAACAGGAAGCGGAAATCATCAAGCGCATCATGATGCTGTCGGCCGATCACGGCCCCTGCGTGAGCGGGGCCTATGCGACGATCCTGGCGGCTTGCGCCGGAATCGGCCTGTCCCAATCCGTGGCCGCAGGTCTCATCATGATCGGCCCGCGTTTCGGTGGGGCGGTCACCGACGCCGGTCGCTGGTTCAAGTATGCCGTCGACAACAAAATGAACGTGGACGAATTTCTGGCCTATATGAAGAAGAACGTCGGTCCGGTTCCGGGGATCGGCCATCGAGTGAAAAGCCTGCGTAATCCGGACAAGCGCGTCAAAGAGCTCGTTGGCTACGTCAAGAGTCTCAACATGAAGACGCCGTGCCTCGATTTTGCGCTGCAGGTGGAGCAGGTCACGGCCGCGAAGAAGGACAATCTCATTTTGAATGTGGACGGCACCATGGCGGCCGTCCTGGTCGATCTAGGCTTCCCCGTGGACAGTCTGAACGGGTTCTTTATTCTGTCGAGGACGATCGGATTAATCGGCCATTGGGTCGATCAGAAGCGCCAGGACAGCCGGTTGATTCGGCTGTTTGATTATCTCGTCAACTATGCGGCGCCCAAACGAAGAGAAGTGCCGCCACTGAAATAAGTGGTGAGGCGCTCGCGTGCGAGCGAGTGAATGAGTTCAACGTTCGAGATTTGAAAATCCACATTCCACATTGAGGATGTCATCATGTCGATGGACCTTGCGAAAAAACTCTATGCCAAAATGCCCGACGCCTGCGCCAAGGCCAGGGCGAAGTTCGGCCGCGGGCTGACGTTGGCCGAGAAGATTCTCGTTTCTCACGCCGACAACTTGGAGACCCAAACCTGGGAGCGCGGCAAGGCCATGCTGGCTCTGCGCCCGGATCGCGTGGCCATGCAGGACGCGACCGCGCAAATGGCCATCCTGCAGTTCATGCAGGCAGGCAAGAAGAAAGTCGCTGTGCCTAGCACCATCCACTGCGATCACCTGATCCGGGCAGAAATGGGTTCGGAAAAAGATCTCCTGCGTGCGATGGACGAGAATAAGGAGGTCTACAACTTCCTGGCCTCTGCGGCGAAAAAGTACGGGATCGGGTTCTGGAAGCCCGGCGCGGGGATCATCCACCAAGTCGTCCTGGAAAATTATGCGTTTCCCGGCTGCTTAATCATTGGGACCGACTCCCATACACCCAACGGCGGAGGCCTAGGAGGGTTGGCCATTGGCGTCGGCGGAGCCGATGCCGGTGAAGTGATGGCTGGTCTGCCCTGGGAAGTCCTCCATCCCAAACTCATCGGTGTCAAATTGACGGGCAAATTGAGCGGCTGGGCATCGCCGAAAGACGTGATTCTTTATCTCTGCGGTCTGCTGACGGTGAAGGGCGGCACAAATAAGATCGTCGAATACTTCGGTCCGGGGGCAGAAACCATCAGCGCGACAGGTAAGGGCACGATTTGCAACATGGGAGCCGAGCTGGGAGCGACCACCTCCGTGTTCCCGTTCGATCAAAAGATGGTCGCCTACATGAAAATCACAGATCGATCCGATTTGGCCGAGCTGGCTCTGGCCAACAAGACCCTCCTTGTTGCCGATCCCGAGGTCTATCAATCACCAGAAAAGCATTACGACCAGATCGTGGAAGTGGACCTCTCCACGCTTGAGCCGCATGTCGTCGGTCCACATAC
>DASTQY010000093.1:0-10085 GCA_035761525.1 Nitrospira sp.
CGATTCGTCCCATGGGACGACGCCGAATGGACCCATCTCCCGTGAGGACACTAAAAAAATCCTGACCGGCCAGGAGCCCAGTAAGCAGACGGATTCCGGTACCCGAGTTTCCGCAATCGAGGACCCCTGCCGGTTCGCTCAGCCCCCACAGACCCTTTCCATGCACACGGAGCTCATCGTCGGCTTCATCGATCCGCACTCCCAACGCCTGCAACGCACGCATGGTATTGAGGCAGTCTTCACCGCGGCAATAGCGTTTAATGCGTCCCATGCCTTCGGCGAGAGCCGCAAGAATAATCGCCCGATGCGTAATGGATTTGTCGCCAGGAACAACAATTGTTCCCCGTAGCGGCCTGCCGGGTGTAATCGTCAACGTCTTCAAGTTTGCCTGTGCTCCTCCAGCCGACCTATCCGGTGCGGACCGGGAATTTCTCACGTTCCTGCTTCGCTCGTTCTAACGCCTTTTCGATTCCCGCCACATCGCCCGCGCGAATCAACTGTTTCAAGTCGCCCAACGAGCGTTCATACGCTTCGATAAAGGCGACCACATTTTCGCGGTTCCAGAGAAAAATGTCGCGCCACATCTCAGGAGAGCTGGCCGCGATGCGGGTCGTATCCCGCAACCCGCCTCCGGAATGGCCGGCCAGATCGAGCGACGGAACCTCCGTACGGATATCGATCAAGGCGCCCATTAATGCAAAGGCGACGACGTGCGGCAGATGACTCACCGCTCCAAGAATTTTGTCGTGGAGATGCGGATCCATCGTGAGCACCGTCGACCCCGCTTCCTGCCACAGCGTCCTTACCCGTTCGAGTGCCTGCGGATTCGTCTGTTTGGTGGGCGTCACAATGCACCGCATTCCCGAAAAAAGGTCCTCCGACCCCGCGGCGACGCCCGTTTTCTCCTTGCCGGCGATGGGATGCGCGCCGACAAAATGGACGCCGTCCGGCATGAGCCGTTCGCACTGCTCGACTAACTCGCCTTTCACACTCCCCACGTCCGACACAATCGCACCAGACTTCAAACACGAGGCCCATTCCTCCAAGTGGCGTTGATAGGTATCAACCGGCGTCGCCAAGACAACGATATCGGCATCTTTCACGCCCTCCTTGGCATCTACGACGTACTGGTCGATCGCCCCTAATTTGACCGCCAGCTTGAGGTTCTCAATGCGCCGTCCCACGCCCACGACGCTGGACGCGAATCCTTTCCGGCGAAGGATCATGCCGAGGGAACCACCGATCAAGCCGACACCGATAATGGCGGCCTGGCGAAAATGCGACGCCATTACACTTCTCTTCCGACCGCGACAGCGATCTTGCGCATATCATGCATCAATTCCTTGAACTTGATCGGCTTGATCGACTCTTCGCCATCGCATAATGCGCATTCGGGATTCGAATGGACTTCAATGAGAATGCCGTCGGCGCCGGCGGCCACGGCAGCCTTGGACATTGGAGCCACCAGATTCCATTTGCCGGTAGCATGACTGGGATCGACAATGACCGGCAGATGTGACAGCTCCTTCAAGGTGGGAATAGCGGCGAGATCGAGGGTGTTGCGGTACTGTGTCTCGAAGGTGCGTATGCCCCGCTCACAGAGCATCACGTTCCGATTCCCACGGGACATGACGTACTCCGCTGACAACAGAAATTCCTTGATTGTAGCCGACAGCCCACGCTTCAAGAGTACAGGCTTGTCGTAGGCGCCCACTTCCTTTAGCAGTTCGAAGTTTTGCATGTTTCGCGCACCGATCTGGATGATGTCAGCCTTTTCGAGAAACAACTCGATGTCGCGGGTGTCGAGAATTTCGCTTACCACTGGCAAGCCTGTCTGTTTTCTGGCCTCCGCCAGATAGTCCAACCCTTCACGACCCAGTCCTTGAAACGAGTAGGGAGAGGTGCGTGGCTTGTACGCGCCGCCCCGTAGCACGCTGGCTCCCGCCGCCTTGACCTCATGCGCAATGCCGACGGTGAGTTCGAGGCGTTCTACGGCACACGGGCCCGCCATGATTGCGAGCTTGTTGCCTCCGATTTTGACCCCTCCGACATCAATGATCGTGCCTTCTTTCTTGAATTCTCGGCTGACCAGTTTCCAGGGAGCCAGAATCGGCAGCACGCTTTCAACGCCAGGTAAGGCTGTGAGCGGCTGGTTCTGAAGTATGCGATCATCGCCAATCACCCCGATGATCGTTCGTTCCTGTCCGGTCGAGAGCTGCGATTTCAACCCCAGTTCACGGAGCCGATCGACGATATGATCGACTTCGCGTTCCGATGCCTCCGGCTTCAACACGATGATCATAACAACCTCACCCTAGTTCAGGCTGCTGTAAGACCTGTGCAAGTGCAGCCAAGAAAACCCGGTTTTCTTCTGCCTGTCCGATCGTCACCCGTATCATACGCCCTTCGATATGACGGACGATCACGCCGTGACGCAACATCGCATCGAATACGCCACGGCCGTCGCGACCGACATCAACATAGACGAAATTGGCTTCGCTACTGATCGGCGCCAATCCGAGCGCCTGCAATCCGTTCGCGATCTGTTCCATGCCGATTTGATTCACTGCCCGGCTCCGAGCGACATGCTCGTCATCATCCAGCGCGGCAAGCGCTGCGCGCTGAGCAATGCTATTGGCATTGAAGGGTGGCCTCACACGGTTCAAAAGATTCGCAATCTCGCCTGTAGTGACTCCATAACCGATGCGCAATCCGGCGAGGCCGTAAATTTTAGAGAACGTCCGCAACACGATGACATTGCGTCCTTCCTTGATCCAGGCCATGGAATCGGGGAACTCGGAACTGCGCACATACTCAAAATAGGCCTCATCGAAGACCACCACGACGTGGTCAGGAATGCGCGCGAGCAGCCATGCAACCTCCTCGGCCGACACCATAGTTCCCGTGGGATTGTTGGGATTGCACAGGAACACGAGGCGCGTCCGATCCGTGATCGCACTCGCCATCGCAGCGACATCATGGCGCCAGTCTTTCAACGGAACGGTGACCGCCTTGCCATGCGCGGCCATGACTTCCATGTTGTAAATGACGAAGGTGTGGTCGGCCATGACCGCTTCGTCACCGGGCGACAGAAACGTTCGAGCGACAAGCCCGAGAATTTCGTCTGAGCCGTTGCCAAGAATGACCTGCTCGTCTGTCACTTTCCATCGATGGGCCAGCGCCTGGCGCAATTTGAACGCCCCTCCGTCCGGATACCGATGCAATGTCGCCGCAGTCTCGTTGATCACCGCCAACGCTTTCGGCGACGGTCCCAACGGATTTTCGTTTGAGGCCAGCTTAATGACACGGCTAAGACCCAATTCACGTTGGAGTTCTTCGATGGGCTTACCCGGCACGTAAGGACTCAATGCGGCAATATCAGGATGGACGTGAAGCGTCATGGAATCAGCTATGGGCTGGATAGGAGCCGAGCACTTTCATGAAGAGACAGCGTCCGGTGATTTCCTCGACCGCCTTCTTGACCCGCTCTTCTTCAATATGGCCCTCGACGTCGACGAAAAAAATGTATTCCCAGGCCTTGCGCCGTGAGGGGCGCGACTCGATCTTGGTCATACTCAATCCATGAGACGCAAAGGGACGCAACAAGTCATAGAGCGCACCTACCTTGTCTTTAATGGACAGCATGAGCGATGTCTTGTCTTTGCCTGTGCGTTGTGGTGGTTTTTGCGACAACACCAGGAACCGCGTAAAGTTGTTGAGATTGTCTTCGATGCGGGACTTGATGACCTTTAATCCATAGAGCTGCGAAGCCAATTCGGAGGCAATGGCCGCGATCGAGGAATCGTCCAGGCACATCTCGGCTGCCCGGGCCGTACTCGCGACCTCCGAAACCGGAACGTGGGGCATATTCGTCTCGAGCCAGTTTCGGCATTGGGCGATGGCGTGGGGATGGGAACAGATTTTCTTTATGTCCTCCGCAGCCCCGGACTTCGACATCAGATGATGGGAGACTTCCTGAAGAACCTCGCCATAGATCAGGAGGTTGGAATCGATAAACATGTCGAGGGTATGGTTCACCACGCCCTCTGTCGTATTCTCGATCGGCACGACGCCGAAATTCGCACGACCCCGTTCGACTTCGCTGAACACTTCCTTGATGCTGTTAACCGGCACATACTGCGCGGACGCGCCAAACTTTTGTGTGCAGGCCATATGGGTGAACGTCGCTCGCGGTCCAAGGTAGGCCACCTTCTGTGGACCTTCCAGGGACAGGGACGCCGACATGATTTCCCGGTACACGGGGCGAATGGCATCGGAAGGGAAAGGACCGGTATTTTGGGCGACAAGCCGCTCGATAATGGCGGCCTCGCGTGCAGGCGTATGCAGGTTCGCCCCGGCATCTTGCAGCATCTTCAATCTGCCGATTTGAACCACACTTTTAGAACGCTCGTTGAGGAGACGTAAGATCTCGTCATCGATGCGATCGATTTCTTTCCGGTAATCGGAAAGGTCACCGGGCATGAATGGGACCCCCTCCACCCGTGCCCCATAAGTTGGACGAGCGTCCAGAGGCAGGACGGGCGTGAGTAAGCAACGAATGATACAGGAACCGCCCTCATGAAAGCAAGGAGAGCCTAAGACTTTCATGAACTTGTGTGATCCTGACCGCGGGCGGCTCCGAAACAAAAGAGGGGTCAGTAGAGAAGAGAAGACGGCCGCTTGAAGTGCTCGAGCGCGGCCTTCGTGACCTGCCGGCCTCGACCGGTCCGGTCCAGAAAGCCAGCTTGGATGAGATAGGGCTCGTGAACGTCCTCGAGGGTGCTCTTGTCTTCTTGAACGGCGGCGGCGAGAGACTCCACCCCCACCGGTCCGCCACCGAATTTATCGATAATCGTCAGGAGGATATGCCGATCCATCTCATCGAAACCGGCTGCATCGACGCCCAGCCATGCCAAGGCATCTTGGGCGACCGCTCGGGTAATCGCGCCCTGCGCCTTCACTTGCGCATAGTCACGGACGCGCTTGATCAGCCGGTTAACGATGCGAGGTGTGCCGCGTGCGCGGCATGCGATCTCCGCAGCACCTTCCTGATCAATGGGGATGCCGAGCAAACGAGCCGAGCGCATGACGATGACTTCCAGTTCGGCCGGTGAATAGAATTCCAGCCGATGAACGAGCCCGAAGCGGTCTCGGAGCGGCGAAGTCAGAGACCCTGCCTTCGTCGTCGCTCCCACGAGCGTGAACCGAGGGAGGTCCAGCTTGACCGTCCGCGCCGCTGGCCCTTGCCCGACGACCAGATCGAGCTGGAAATCCTCCATTGCGGGATACAGGGCTTCTTCGACCGAAGCGGGCAAACGATGAATCTCATCAATGAAGAGGACGTCGTGTTCCTGTAGGTTTGTCAGAATAGCTGCCAGATCACCGGCATGCGTTAAGACGAGCCCGGAGGTGGCGCAAAAGGTTCCACCCATTTCACGCGCAATGATATGAGCGATGGTAGTCTTTCCCAGCCCCGGCGGACCATAGAAAATCGCATGATCCAGAGGCTCGCGTCGCTGTTTTGCCGCCTCGATGCAGATTCGCAAGGAATCTTTCATCCGCGCCTGCCCGATGTACTCGCTAAGCGTTTGCGGACGGAGGGTCTGCTCCAAGCTCCGTTCTTCATCCGTCAGCTGGGCATTGACGACACGAGTCATGATTCGTCGATCTCCACGTCAATCCTTATGCGGTTGATCCGGCGCCGGGAGGTATTTCGGCGGAGGTGGTAGCGTGCCTCGTCCTGGAAGCGGCGTACTGCCGCAATCAGGGGGACAGATTTTTCCGCCCTGCGTCGGATCAGGGAGCTGTTGCCCCATGTTCTCCAATTGGCACTGAGAAAGCCGTCCTCCGTCCTGGCTTCCACAACGTGCCGGCACGGATGAATGGCCGACTTCTCGATACCCGTCAGGACAGGATCCGCAGACCGGCAGCATGTTCACACCCAGGGGAACGCACTGCGCCAATGTGGGATCGCCGCCTTTGCATAGTTCAGGCGCCTCGGTCACGCCGGTTGTGGCATATCCATCTGGACACTTCCCACAGGTCTTACGGATGCTTTTCGCCTCCGCAGAGGCTTCGTCCGCCCACGCGACGGAAGGCAGTGCAGGCGGAAGGTGGCCGATCAGTACCAGCGTAATCGCTGAAGCGGTCAAGACGCTCGTCCTGTATGCAGTCATGAGCAGGGTCATCCCTTGGCCAGATGTTTCAAGGTCTCGCGAATGAGCTCCTGCAGACTCAACGGCTGAGCGGGTGACTTCCGAACCGTTTTGAGTGCGTCTTTTGCGTCGGTTGCCCGATACCCGAGATTGGTGAGAGCCGAAAGGGCGTCGTCAAAGACGTCATCGCTCCCGGCGACGCTCTGATCAACGGTCGCCGTCAATCCGGGGTGGATTTTTATCAACTTATCTTTCAGTTCGAGTACCAGTCGACCGGCTGATTTCTTCCCGATCCCGGGAACCGTTTCTAATTTCTCGACATCGCCCGACTGGATTGCAGAGGCCAGATCGGCAACGGGCAAGGCGGACAGGATGCCCAGCGCTGACTTTGGCCCGATCCCGGAGACACTCATGAGCAGTACAAAGGCGTCTTTCTCCTGGCGGCTACTAAATCCGAACAGTTGGATGGCATCTTCCCTGACGTGGGTATGGATGCTGAGGGTTAAACTCTCGTCCGCATTCGGGAGGTTATAGTAGGTGCTGAGAGGGATGAGCACCTCGTATCCAACCCCATGGACATCGAGGGCCAGATGCGTGGGCGCCTTGAAGGCCAGTCGGCCTGTCAGGTGGGCGATCATGCGTGGTGGCTGATGACTACTAGCCGGCTGTCGCGGCCGCGACTTTTTCCATCACGTCGTCGGGAATATCGAAATTCGCGTGCACCTTTTGGACATCGTCATGCTCGTCCAGGATCTCCATGAGTTTCAACATTTGCTCGGCGCCCTTTTCTTCCAGCCTGATCGTATTTTGGGGTATATAGGTAATTTCGGCCATGGATGACTCAATCTTCGCATCGAGCAGGGATTTCTTCACCGCATCGAAGTCGTGAGGATTAGTAATGACTTCAAATGTTTTCTCCCCGACTTTCACATCCTCTGCTCCCGCCTCGAGCGCAAGCGAAAGAAGGGTGTCTTCGTCACTCTTGGACTTGTCGATCGTCAGCAATCCCTTTTTCTGAAACTGCCAGGAGACGGCTCCCGCTTCGGCCATGTTGCCGTGATTTTTCGTGAGGACACTGCGGATTTCCGCCACGGTCCGATTCCGGTTGTCGCTGGTAATCTCGATCAACAGCGCAGTTCCACCCGGACCATAGCCTTCCAAAGAAAATTCCTCATAGGTCACACCAGGCAACTCGCCTGTCCCGCGCTGAATCGCTTTCTTCAAGGTGTCACCGGGCATGTTGGCTTCCTTGGCCTTGGCAATAGCCAGCCGCAACCTGGGATTGCCGTCCGGATCTCCCCCCGTACGCGCCGCGATCGTGACTTCGCGGATGATCCTCGTAAAGATCTTCCCCCGTTTGGCGTCCTGGGCTCCTTTATGTCGTTTGATCGTCGCCCAGTGACTATGACCACCCATGACTGCTCCATTCGGCCGCCGTAAGGCGTACCAGCGCTCCAATTATATGCAGTGAAGTTGTAGACCTAACACAGGGTTTGGAGGGGTGTCAATTACGGTGCGGGCGACAAAATGAACGACACTTATTCGGAATAGATGAGGAGCTGCGTTCCAATCAGCAGGATCAAAGACGCCCAAATCCAATCCCATCTAACCGCGGCTCCTCCGGGCGTCGGATTGAGCCACGTGGAGAACAGCTTTGACGACCCTGCGGTGAGGGCCATTGTTCCCATGATCGCATGGTGCGTCGCAATCTTCTGTGCAGAAGGATGGAATCCGTGTGAGTGGCCGAACAGCATCAAGCCGCCGACTATGGCCATGAGAGGTAGCGGGGAGGCCCACACTCTATGGCCGGCACGGCCCAATCGTCTAAACAACTCGACGCTCCCGACCACCAATGCAAGAATCCCATAGAACTTGTGCTGAATAATCTCGTGGTCGTCGCCGAAAAACGATTGGCCGAAGGTCAACGAGCCGATGGGCCAGGCTTCATGATCGCTCCATATCAGAAGGAACGCCCCAGCACACAAGAGAGCGGAGGGCAAAAGAAGCCGGACCCAGCTCAAGGCGGCAAGCCGCATGGCATGGGTGAGCTCAGCGACGCCCATCAAGATAACCAGAAGGCCGGCTATGTGATGATTGCGCTCAGAATAGGCGATGCCTTTCGCCGAACCTTCCCAAGGCTCTGGCGTAGGGCGACCGTGCTGCCCGTGATACGCAGTGTGCGGCGAATCGACAGCAAACGATGATGACTGTTGAGCAGCGGCAGGCGCCAAGAAGACCAGGATCAAAAACCCACTCGTCAGCACGCAGCGTCGCACGATGTGGAGAATGCAGTCGACCTTCATGTAGGCATGTTAGAGGCTTCTCACGTGAAAGGCCCATCCGGTTCCCCGGATGGGCCTCATGTTTCAAGACCGGGGGCGATGCCTATGTTACATGAACTTCATGAACTTGTCCTTGGCATCGTCCATGACTTCTGCGGTGATCGTCGCAATACCGCGTTCTTTGGCCAGCCGTTCAATTTCCTTTCGCGCCATAGGACGGATAAAGTCAGGAATATTGTCGAGCCGCTGCTGCGCTTCCGGCGTCCACGACATGCCGTTTGGCGAATCATTCTTTGAGTCGTCCATCACTTGAAGAGTAATCGTCTCATAGCCGTGCTTGCGGGCGAAGGCCTCAACACTGCCCTGCACCATCGGCTTGACGAAAGCGGGAAGCCTATCCAGTTTCTCTTTGGCATCCGGCGTCCAGGTAAAATCGGACTTGGCCGGACCTCCATTGGCCGGTTTGCCGCCTGAGGTCAAGCCCATTTCCGCCACCATAGCCGAGAAGGGGCACCCCCCGCTGCTTTTCTCGCCGGATTTTGGCGAATGGTCAGACGCCGTCACAGCCTTACCGCCTTGGATTCTTTCGTTTAAATAGGCCGCCATCTGACCGGAACCGGCTTGCGCTTCTTCCTTCAACGTCCCTCGGGTCATTTCAAATGGCTGAGCCTGTGCAGTCCGTCCACCCAACTGGACCCCAAGCGAGCTGACCATCTGCGTTTCACCGGGATTGGTCACCATCGAGAACTTCGCACCGCACGACGGACAGCCGAAGAAGACGCCGAGCGATCCTTCGCCAGGCTTCTCGACCTTCTCGAAGTTCATATATGTTTCGCAGGTGAGACACACAAATTTCATGACAGCTCCTCTCAGCTCACAATTTTTCCGCCAACACTCTCTTATAATCCAATAGAGTCCTAATCCGCCCGGCGATGTCCTGATAACGCTGGATGGTCGGGTAGGTCTCATCAAGCAATGGCTCACCCTTGTCAAACGTGCGGGCGAGCTTGCGATCAAAAGGAATGCGGCCCAATAAAGGGAGATCAAGCGCCTCGCACATGGCTTCGGTGTTGCCTTCGAACAACTCGTTGAGTTCGCCACATGAGGGGCACCGGTACTCGCTCATATTTTCAACGATACCCAACACCTTGATGCCCATGTCCCGGGCGTACGTGACGGATTTCTGCACGACGTCGGATGCCACTTCCGAAGGCGTCGTCACAACAATCGCACCTGCCAAATCGGGGATGAAACCAGCAATGACCGGCGGCTTGTCGGCCGCGGCGCCAGGAGGCAAGTCGGCCAGCAAGTAATCCAGTTCTCCCCATGCCACGTCGGCGAGAAACTCGCGAATCACGTTCATCTCCATCAAGCCCAACCAGACCGGGCTGACATCCATAGGACCCTTCCAGCGGACCGGCGATGACGTCCCCAGAAAGAAATCCATGGAAGCCACTTTTACCCCGAGTGGCCCGACCGGAGGAACGGCCCCCTCAGGCGTTATCGTCAACGAACGCCCATGAAGGCCCAACATCCGGGGAACACAGGGGCCGTTGAGGTCGACGTCTAAAAGCCCGACTCGCGCGTGCTGACGGGCCAAGGCAAGGGCAAGGTTCACGGTCGTCATGCTCTTGCCGACGCCGCCCTT
>DASTQY010000094.1:0-3302 GCA_035761525.1 Nitrospira sp.
ATCACGGAAGCGGAAGAGGCGCAGGCCTGGGGCATTACCTTCGACAAACCCAAGCTCGATCTGGAGGCCTTGAGGCACCGGATGCAGGCCATCGTCGGGAAACTTACCAAAGGCGTGCAGACTCTGGCGGCCAGCCGCAAGGTCGAGGTGGTCCATGCGAAAGCCTCGTTCAAGAATGCGACGACGTTGAGCTTGTCCGGTACCGGCGGACACCGCGACCTGTCGTTCGCCCATGCGATCCTGGCCACCGGTTCACGGCCGGCGATTCCAGCTGCTCTCAAAGTTGACGACGCGCGCGTAATGGATTCGACTGGCGCGCTCGAACTGCCGGATGTTCCGGCGCGTCTGCTGGTCATCGGCGGCGGCTACATTGGTCTGGAAATGGGCACTGTCTACCAGGCACTCGGTTCCGAGGTGACGGTGGTCGAAGCCCTGCCGCATCTGCTCAACGGTGCGGACCCCGATCTCGTGCGACCGCTGCAACTGCGCATGCAACGACGGTTCAAGGACATCAGGCTCAACACCAAAGTCGAGAAGCTCGATGCCCGCAAGGACGGTATCGGCGTGACTTCAACAGGTCCGGACGGCAACACCACCGACCTGTTCGATCGCGTGCTCGTCGCTGTGGGACGAAAACCCAATACGGAGCAGCTCGGGCTCGAGCAGACAAAGATCGCGTTGTCCCCCAAAGGCTTCATCCAGGTTGATAAGCAGATGCGGACGGCCGAACAGACAATCTTCGCGATCGGCGATGTGGTCGGCGAACCGATGCTCGCACACAAAGCCTCACACGAAGGATTGGTCGCCGCCCGCGTCATCGCCGGGCAGCAGGCGGCGTTCGATGCGACGATTCCAGCCGTCATCTTTACGGACCCGGAAATCGCCTGGTGCGGACTTACCGAAGAGGCAGCCAAGACCTCCGGACAGCAAGTGACGATCGCGCGATTTCCCTGGGCCGCATCCGGGCGGGCCACCACCTTGGGACGCAATGACGGCCTGACGAAGTTGGTGCTGGATGCGGAGTCTGGCCGCGTGCTCGGTGTCGGCATCTGCGGGGCCGGTGCGGGTGAACTGATCGCCGAAGGCGTGTTGGCGGTCGAAATGGGCGCGATGGCGGAAGATGTGGCCGCGTCGATCCACCCGCATCCGACCTTGAGCGAGACGGTGATGGAAGCGGCCGAGACCTTTCATGGACAGGCCACCCACCTGTTCACGTCCAAGACGTCGAAGCGGTAACGCCGTGCGTGCATTCCGACTGCTCGATCTGACCCTCCCCTCCCCCATAGAAAATCTTGCTCTGGACGAAGCCTTGCACGACGAACTGGACGATGTCGGCGGTGATCCGGTCCTGCGCTTTTGGGAGAGCGACCGTCACTTCGTCGTGCTGGGTCCGTCCTGCCGGCGCATGGACGATGTCCATATTGACACGTGCGAAGCAGATGGAGTCCCCGTGCTTCGGCGTGCGAGCGGCGGCGGGACCGTCCTGCAAGGACCCGGCTGTCTGTCATATGCGCTCATCCTGCCCCTAACGCTGCATCCTCAACTTGCAAATATCCGCAGCACGAATCAATTCATCCTCGAACGGATCGCCGAGGCAGTCCATGGATGGGAACCGGGTACGGTTTTTGTGGGGATCAGCGATCTGGCAATCGACAGGAGAAAAATTTCGGGCAACGCTCAACGACGCAAGCGGAATGCCCTGCTCTTCCATGGCACGATCCTCTATGCGATGCAGGGCGATCTCGTCGCGCGCTATCTGAAGCAACCGGCACGGCAACCGGAGTATCGCGAGGACCGGCCGCATGCTACGTTCCTCCGGACTATCGACGCCTCGCCAGTGGATCTCAAACACGCGATTGCCAAGGCGTGGGGCGCCGACACACCGCTTGATGTGTGGCCCCAAGCCCGGATGGCGGAGAGCATCCGGAACGTGCTACGTCGGTCGGAAGAGAGTATGCATGTCGCTGAACTGCCCTTCGGCCTCGCCGCATCCTAAGCCTTTACGAGGAGGAATCACGGTCATGAAGAAGCTCGATTCCCGGAGCCGTGTGACGAAGAAAACGGTGCCCGCTGCCAAGTCGAGAGATACCACTGCGGACCTACGTCAGCAATTGGAGGATCTGACCGAGAAGTTCGATCTGGTCCTTCCGGAGGTCACAGCCCGTGTTGCCGCGCTCGAGCATCTGCTCCGTGAAAAAAATCTGGTCAGTCGGCATGACTTGATTTCCGCGCGGGCGTTTGTCCGCCTTCAAGAAGAATGAGCGGAGTACCGCCCACGCTGGTCCTGTGCTCCCCGAGTGCGCACGCGGGGTTGATGAGATTTATACATTGAGGGCGGTGCTCCCTCGACGGGCGCAGTGGGACCAGCATGAGGCGTCACTCCTTGAAAGAGCATGAGTGAGCAGGAGGACCTCGTCCAAGCGCGCGGTGGGAGACCAATCATTCTCCCCCTTGGGACGCAGCAGGAGTCCACCCGGCCGTCACCAAGCCCGTCATTAGGGACGTACCCAGTCGGCATGCTTGAGGTCTTGCCGTTATACTGACGCGCTCATGCTTTTAGATTGATGGTCACCATGGCCCAAGGAGATTCTCAATGAACATGTTTCACGCCGGTGCGGCGGTCCTGCTCTGTGGGACTCTCGCTTCTTGTGCGACGAATCCGCTCACACAGACCACGACGATGGCGCGCCCGTCCATCGGAGACTTTACGGACCATGTCTTGGAGCCGCTTGCCTTACGGGTCGCCGATGAGAAGGTCATTGAAGCCACTGCGAGGCTCAAATTGGCACGTGCGCCCAGAGGCACCGTGCAAACCTTCGCTACCCTTTTGTATGAAGTTCCCTGGGTGGGAAAGGTGCTGAGCTTTAGGAATGCGACCCAAAAGGCGCAACTCGAGGAGGATCTGGCGTGGCTCGAGACCAGACGCATCCCACTGAAACGTGAGTTATTGGATCTGTTCGTTTCTCGGACGACCTACGAGGAACAGACATTTACATTCTGCGTCGACGGCGTTCAACGCCGCTACCAGGCACTCGATACGAACCGGTTCACCCGCCTGTCAGATGGCCCCGGTCCTTGCGAGCCAATGGAGTTCAGCAGCTTGAGAAAAACCTAAAGGTGTTAGTGAACAAAGAGACGGGAAGCCAGCGAGTTCACACATTACTGCTAGGCGGCGCCGGCCAGGTAGACCGGCGCCACTACCTGTCCGTCCCATACTGATTTAGCGACTGCTCTGTCCTGACTTCGCCCCCTGTTTGCCGCTGGACTGTGGTCCGGTTTTGCCTGATCCCGTGCCGGAGCTC
>DASTQY010000095.1:0-3767 GCA_035761525.1 Nitrospira sp.
CGCTCGTATGGAATACAACGAGACGCCTCGGACTGACATCTTCACGCAAGGCTGCCGTGACCTCATTCGGACGTTCACGTACGAGGCGATTGTGGCTTGTACTGTCTATCTCCCGCCGATGCTCTTCATGGTGGGACCCGCGGCAATTGTCACTCAGCATCCGTTGGTCCTCATCGTCCTCCAGAGTGTCCTCGGGTTTGGGATGAGCTGGAGTATTCACCGTATGGGACACTGCCTACTCAAGGCGCTGCCGAAGACACCGCAGAAGATCTACCTCTGCGGGGCGCTGTGCCTGCCGGTGAGGCTCACTCTCAGCCAGTTCATTTGGATGATGGAGGTCCTCGTGTCGGCGGGTGTCTTTTTCGGAATCATCGCCAAGCGGCTGCTTGCCGAGGATCTTGCGAGCAGCCTCTTGCTGTTCGGGTTCGGCATCATGCTGTACTTCACACCAGTCTACCTGACGAGGCTCTGGACCCAGCGATACTATCCCGCCATGACGCTCGTGCGGCCGACGGAAGATGTCATCAGAAAGTCCTTCCCGGGCCTGCGCTCCTTGTTCCAGTAAGCACGCCAGTTCCCCGCCTCTATGCCCGCGGAATCCGATCCGACAGACGAGATTCGACGATCGTTTGACGTTTTTTGGTCCTTTGGCTGCGGCATCACCGCTGAGACCCAGGCTTTAGAGTGCAACCCCGCGAGAAACCGCATAGTCCATTTCAGCAGTGACCGGTGTTCTCAGGAACAGGCCTTGCTGAATAGGCTGCTTCGGTTCAACGAGGATATAAACGCTGTGACTAAGGAGGTTGCGATGAAAACGAAATTCATTGGACTGGCGGTCCGGGCTGTTGTGACCATTCTGTTCGGTGCGAGCATCGTCTCGGCTGAGACGGCAATGGTGACGAAATTGGATAGCAAGCCGGGCCCAGCGCATCAAACGATTCAAGGCAAGCTCTCCGGCATCGAAGGCAACACCTACGTCGTAGAACAATCAGTCGACGATTACCGGGGCGAGAGCGTGACACAGGAAGTGCGGGTGTATGTCGGAAAGGAAACGAAGCGGCTTGGAGGACACAAGAAAGTCGGGGACAAGATCCGGGTCGAAGTGACGCGGGGCGGGTTCGCGAACGCCATCCAGTAAGCCTCCAGGCATCTGCTCAGGCAAAACGGATGTGAACTTCCTGATGCCCGCTTCTCATCGAAGCGGGCGTGCGCTTCTCAACCCAGAATCCCGAGCTTCTCACTCTACCGGCACCTCACACACGCCCATCCCAACAATTTCCATCCATGAAGCACGGTCTTTCCCCCCTTCCATGGGATGGACAAGGTCATTCGACAATCGGCATGATGGCCAAAAATCTCACTACTGCCGCGCAGCTGCCACAACTGGTGTGGGTGGTACTGCGGACATGGTCGCGGGCTAGGGTCCAAGGCCTGGAAAGCTAGGGAGCCCCTCAATGGGGCGTTGTCCTTAATGCGTCTTAGCTATGATGAGTCTCACTTGGAAAGCCGTCGATGAAGTCTCTGATTGGCACAGCTGCGCTTGCCCTGTGCTTTGCGCCCACACTGCTTGGAGCGGCCTGGGCCGCGTTGGGAGAACCGGCAGCCTCCGTGGAGCGCGACCGCGTGATGATGAAGGGCCAGCGGCAAAGCCGGAGCGGGACGGGGTATTCGATCGATACGATCACGGTTGCCGGGATACAGGTCAAGGAATACGTCTCGCCCGACGGTGTTGTGTTCGCCGTCGTCTGGACAGGCACGGGTGCACCGGATCTCCAGCTCCTGCTCGGCGAGTATTTCGAGGAGTACCGCGACGGAGTCAATGCAGCTCGAAGCCACCGGCCGAAAATACGAAAGCCCTTTCAGTTGAAGTCCCAGCGGTTGGTCGTGGAGCGTGGTGGGCATTCCCGTTCCTTATGGGGACGAGCGTTTCTCCCGGCTGCCTTACCTCCCGGGGTCACAGCAGAGGATATTCGATGAGATGGGTGGCGGCTTTCAGTCTGGTCGTGTGCCTTCTTGCCGGTTGTTCAAACGGAGACGATGACAGCAATGCCCCGTCATCGGCGGGCAATGTTGTGCCCGTATCCGTTGGTGAATCCGCCGTCTGTCGCACGATCAATCAACTCTGCGCAGCCATCACGCTTTGCCAGCCAGGCACCTCCAATTGCCAAACCGTTTCGGACGTGCTGGTTGATAATGGATCGGTAGGCCTGCGTGTGTTTAGCTCGGTATTGTCCACGCCGCTCACACAGACGGTGGATGTCCAGGGTCGCGCGGTCGGCGAATGCACATTTTTTGCGGACGGCGGGACGACGTGGGGGCCCGTGCAGGTAGCTGATGTGGTATTGGGTGGCGCGCCGGCCGTTCGCGTTCCCATTCAAGTGATTCAATCGACCTTCGGAGGGCAGTCATCGTCGAGCAATCCGTGCAACGACGAAGTGGATATCGACCCGGAGGTGGCGAGCTTTAATGGGATTCTCGGCATCGGCATCTTTCGCCAGGATTGCGGATTGGTCTGTGCAGTCAACAGCAACAATACCCTGTACTTTTCCTGTAACGGTGGCTCCTGCACCGGTGTCGCGGTTCCGCTAGCTAATCAAGTGCAAAATCCCGTGTGGCTGCTCCCCTCCGGTAACAACGGCCTGGTCATTACTCTACCCAATGTTTCCGCCATGGGAGCGCCGTCCGTCTCCGGTTCCCTGATTCTCGGAATCGGGACTGCCGTCAATAACACCCCGCCGTCTGGTATATCGGTCCTCACTACCGATGACAATGGGTTCATCACGACGGTGTACAAAGGCAGAACGTTCAGCCAAAGCATCATCGATTCTGGCTCCAACGGCTTGTTCTTTCCGGACACAAGCCTGCGGCAGTGTGCCGCCCCGTTGGATCCATTCTATTGCCCGCCAAGTGCGGTCAATCTCTCAGGGACAATGATCGGAACGAACGGGGGCCAGATCGTCGTTCCGTTTCAAGTCGCCAACACGGACAACTTGGTGCAGACAGGCAACGCGGCTTTCAACAATTTGGGGGGAGACTTTTCGATCTTCGATTGGGGGCTTCCGTTCTTTTTTGGCCGTACGGTATTCATCGGGATCGAAGGACAATCGAGCAGCCTGGGTATCGGCCCGTACTTCGCCTTCTAATGATTCGACAGTGCGAAGGCGACTAGTGCATTTCTAGCTGCGCGACTGGTCATTTTCCCAGGATCAGCTTCTCAGCTGATGCGGTAAGGTGAAATTACTTTAGAAAACGGCAGTGGAAACATTGCCGCATCTCCGAGGTAGGAGCCCGCTGCCGAAAGGTAGCGGGCTCTTTTTTTCCCCCCTACATCCTATCGAGGATTGCCCGGTATCTGTGCGTTAGTCGGCATCTGTGTGTTAGATGGAGACTGATTGGTCTCTCATTGTGGGCAACGTCCTCACGCCTCCCGCCTAGCGACTGCTGCGCACTCGTTTCGCCCCTGCAGTACCGGCGAGCATGAGAGACCAACAGCCTTCTTTTCGCTAAGCGGCCTTACGCCATTCGTAAGACTCGCTGTAGGTTGGCTGATGATACGTGGTTTCCGCGGGTTTCGCGGACTGCCCCATCAGGCGCCTCGTCAGGCCTACGATTGTGGCACCGATGAGAAGCATGGCGGCGATATACGACAATGCTTCTAGAAACGGGAGTTGAAAAAATCGATTGCCAAATAACAATTCGATGGTCTCTTCCATCGTATACCTCCTTGTGTGCTGGTTTTGCCTCGATGCCCGAGACTGTGAATCAAG
>DASTQY010000096.1:0-2682 GCA_035761525.1 Nitrospira sp.
TTCTGATGGATGTCCGCCTTCCGGACGGCTCCGGCGTTGAAGCCTGTCGCGAGATCCTCTCCGAACAGCCCAACTCGCGCGTGATCTTCCTGACATCTTACACGGATGACGATTCCGTCCTGGCCGCCGTCTTGGCGGGCGCATACGGGTACGTGTTGAAGGAGATTGATTCCGCGGCGCTGATTCGCGCCATTCGGACAGTCTCCACGGGCCGCTCGATCCTGGATCCTGCGGTCACGAAGCGCGCGCTCGAATGGATCAAGACGGTCCCGACGGCCGAAGGTCCGGTTCGACCGTCTTCCCTCTCGCCTCAGGAAGAACGGGTGTTGGCCTTAGTCGCCGACGGCTTAACAAACAAGGAAATCGCGACATCGCTCAAGCTGAGCGACAAGACCGTCAAAAACTATCTCGCCAACATGTTTCAAAAACTCCATATCTCCCGTCGTGCCCAGGCGGCCGC
The DNA here is from genome assembly GCA_035761525.1 of Nitrospira sp. Lineage (GTDB taxonomy): Bacteria > Nitrospirota > Nitrospiria > Nitrospirales > Nitrospiraceae > Nitrospira_C. The sequence goes on from DASTQY010000096.1 coordinate 461, forward strand.
ATTTTTTGTTAAGCGCACCGTGTAAGCGGGCCCCTCACAGATCCGGCCACCGACGAGCCGGCACCCCCACCACCGACGAGTACAATGGGCGAGCTCATGGCATCATCGTGGACACTTCGCATCAATGCGGTGCTCGGAAGCCTCGTCGTAGCGACAGGCGCCTGGCTTGCCTGGGAGGCATTAGCCGGCGTGGGCGGGCTGATGATCTTGGTGATCGCCGGATGCTTTCTCTTGTGGCGGGGCCGCACCATCCGTGTGATCTGGGCATGGTCCACCCTTTTCCTTGGCATCGAATGCCTGGCGTGGCCAATCATCACCATGCTGCGCATTCGATCGGCGACGGCCCAACCGTCGGATGAGGAGATGGGCACGATTCTCTCGGCTGTGCTCATGGGGTTGTTCTCGGCGGTCTTCTGGATCGCCTTCTCTTACGGCTTGTTCAAAGGCACTGATCCGGACCGGCTGCCGCAATCCGCACAGATGCAATCCCCTCGTCGGCACAAGAAGCGATAATGCCTTACCACATGTCGATCGGATCGACATCGACGTCGAACTTTACCTGTCTCGGGGGATACGTGGTCTCCAGGTCAGCGAGGGTCGATCGAACGGCCTCGACGGCGCTGGCCCCGTCAGCGGACTTCACAAGGATTTGTCGACGATAGCGCCCCCGCACGCGCGCGATGGGGGACAGGACCGGTCCCAATACCGTCAGGCCAGTCGTCTGGCCGATGGCACGAACGGCTTCTCTGTCCTGTGAGGCGCCGCGTGCAACCGTTGTAAGGCCTCTCAGCCGGGTGGCCCAGGCTTGCGCCGCCTGCTCGACGCTGCGTTCCGCCGGGCCGGAGATGTGGAGGACAATCAAGCGAAGCAAGGGAGGAAAGCCCAGCGCTTCTCTGTGCGCCAGCTCTTCGGTTCGGAAGCGTCCCGCTTCTTGTTGGACGACAGCCTCAATGACGTGGTGTGTGGGAAGATAGGATTGAATAATGAGACGTCCGCCGGTTCCACGAGGCTCTACGAGTCGGGACGCGTCCAGTAAGAGGTGATAGGTGCGTTCAGCCGCTCGAAAATCTGGAACGCTGAGCCCGGCATCGGCTTGCACGACGCCCAGCAGGCCAACCGGCGGCACCACATCGTCCCGCAAGAGTAGTTGTGTCCCGATGAGGACATCCCACTCTCGCCGATGAATCCGGTTCCACATCGCAGCAGCGTCCTTCGCTCTTCGCATCGTCTCTCCGTCAACCCGCAGGACGCGGACCAAAGGGAACTGTCGCTTCACTTCTTCTTCCAACCGTTCCGTGCCTTCCCCGACGGGTTGCAGTCGTGGCCCGCCGCAAGCAGGGCAGAGATCAGGAATCGCATCCGCCACTCCGCAGTAATGACAAAACACCGAGCCCTTTTGCCGTGAATACGCGAGTGCGACGGTGCAAGATCGACAGCGGGGAACCTGACCGCAATCTCGGCAGACCAGCGCGCCGGCGTACGCCTTTCGATTGAGAAACAACAGGAGGCCCGCCTGCCGCACGATCGCTTCCCGCATGGCTTGAATCAGGGTGGGGCTTAAAAGACCCGTGCGATCGTGGCGGCGAAGGTCAACGACTTCAATGTGTGGGGTAGCCTCCCGTCGAACGGGTGCGCGCAACACATGCTGTGGGGCCTGTGCCGTGGCTTCCAATGAGAGATGAGCGGAAGACAATACAAGGAGCGCCTGTTCCTCTCGGGCTCTCTTCCAGGCCACGTCACGGGCATGATATCGAGGCTCCATCGGTTCCTTGAGGGCGGGATCCTCTTCTCGGTCGATCCAGATTAATCCGATCGAGTGGAGTGGCAGAAACACCGCAGATCTGGTACCGACGACGACCGAGACCTTATCTTCGCGGATCAAATTCCAGATGTCCGCCTTCTTCTCGTCCGGGATCGCGCTGTGCAGACAGGTTGTCACACGCGTTGGATTATGAAGCGCGAGCGTGAGGGATTCTGCGCGCGCCGTTTCACCGGTGATGACGAGCGCCCTACGCCCAAGAGCGACCGTTCTGTCCACCGCATAGCGAAGCAGAGAAAGGCGTTCGCCCGAAGCGGCTTCGACGAGCAGACGGGCGGCCTCTCGTTTACCGAGAGCCTGGTCCACGCGCGCATTCCAGTCCTGAAGCGAAGGATCCATGCCTTGCAGGGCATCCTTGTGTTGATCACCCTCGGCACACCAGAGATCCGAGCTGCTCGACGTC
>DASTQY010000097.1:0-3343 GCA_035761525.1 Nitrospira sp.
GAGGGGGAGCGGGGTGACCGAGGGGCCAAGCGGGGAGGCCGCTTTCCGCACCGAGGCCAGCGAGCGCCCCGTCAGAAACACGCGCCATCCGCGCGTCGCCAACTGCCGGACGACCTCCAGCCCGATGCCTTTATTGGCGCCCGTGATGAGGGCGATGCCCGAGATCGACAAGCCTCCACTCATCCCTCATTATAGGATCTCTCGGAAAAATACCGGCTGGGCTTGTCCCTAGAATACGGCGAAAAGGGAGAGGTGGCCGTCGCACCATGCGCCTGTCGTCGCACCTAGCAGACACATGGCGTAGGACAGGCTAGGATGCCATCATGGGACCTCGAATGTTGGTCATCGGGATGGGTCTGTTCCTCGGCTGGAGCATCGCCGGCTGCGCGAACGTGCAAGTGCTTCGGCTCACCTCGGAGACATTTCCGGCTCGCGAGGTGGAGGACGTCGCCATCCTCAGCCAGTTTCCTGGCGACCAGCATCAAAAGGTCGCCGAACTCAGCGAGACGTCCTCGTCGGAGAACGTTTCCAAACTTCAACGACATCTCCTCGACAAGGCGGCTGAGCTCGGGGCCGACGCGGTTGTGTTCTCAACGCCGATTACGCGGATCGAGCAACGCGTGGCGTATCAGTCGGTCTATAGCCCATGGGGATACTATGCACCCTATTATGGTCCGGGTCCCTACGGCTATGGGGGGCCGTGGGGGTATAGGTATGGACCATGGGGACCAATGTTGGGCTATCACCAAGCCGTCCCGGTGCCGTATCAAGTGCGGAGCACGACCGTGAAAGGCACGGCGATTCGCTATAGCTGACGACGATTCAATAGGTGCCCGCTCAGTCGGAGGACAAAACTATGAAGATTCACTGCATGTGGATGATCGGACTGGCCATACTGGCCGCGGCCGGCTGCAACGGAACCGTCGGGACAGAGCGGGTCGCGGCAGAACGACACATACACTCGCGGCCGGATCCTGTCCTCAACATGCTGCACCGGGGCGTGATCGAACTCAACGAGAGTATCGACGAGCTGAAGCGCGATATCGCCGACCTCCAGCAGTTGCCGGCCGTCTCGGATCCACAAGTGCAACAGCTGCACGGATTAGATCTCGCGGCCTGGCAGCTTCACCTCCAGCAATGGGTGGTCCAACGCGATCGTCTCCTGTCCTCGCTCAACTTCATTCAGCAGGCGCAGGCGGCTCCGCAAGACAAGGCCGCCATCGGCGATCGATGGTCGGAGCGCCAGGCGGAATTCATAAAAGTGATAGAAGAGTTGAGGGCCCAGCGACGAACAATCGAACAGAAGCGCTCCGACGTCGAATCGCAAGTCCTGGGGCGTTATTTCAATTAGGCTTCGAACCGAACTGCTCGTCGCAGCGGCGATCACTGAGCAGGGCGCCTTTTAAGAGAGCCCTTCCCGTCATGCTACGGGAAAAGTAGAATGTCCCTTTCTCCTTCCCGACTCAAATGGCATTTCTGAGCTGACAGAAGCGCTTCTTCGTGTCCTCGCTCAAGAGCGAGGGGAGAGAGGTACACATGCGAAATCCCAGAGTGTCGTCGTGGCAACTCTATAGCGGGTGTCTCATCCTGGCTGGACTCCTCAGTGGCGGCTGTGGCCTCAGGGCGAGCCCCGTCCAGATGTATGAAGGCCCGTCGCTTCCCAAGGAGCAGGTCGGCATTGTGCGCAGTGCATGTAAGACCGGATCCGGCTTGACGATCATGATCGTGCGAGTCGACGATAAGGACGTCCGGAACACCTGTGCGGATTTCGCGCTGCTGCCGGGTGACCACAATCTTGAACTCAGTGCCAAGCGACTGGCGCCAAGGATCGATACGCCCATGATCCGGTCCGGGTCAGCAACGGGGCCGCCGCCGTCTACGATAGGTGGGAATCAGGACGAAGACTTGCCGGTCATCTGGGCATCCTCATCGCCGCTGCGAATCAGTTGTACGCTCCGGCCAGGACAGGAAGTCACCATCATCGGGAACGCAGGCACGGGGCCTGATTGGGAAGCGCGGTGTCAGGAGCGGGCACGCTAGACATGGCACCCTTTGCCTTAGGCAGAAAGCGAAGGGGATTCTGATGACCTCGGCGTGCACTCAAAGACGGACGGCAAGAGCTCGAACGCCGTGGCGGATGATCTCGACCGAACGCCCAGTTGAGCGACAGCTCATGCCGAGAGCGAATCGGCGAGCGCACGCAGCAGGTTTGCCCCATCACCATGCCAGGCGCTGCCGTGCATGCACGCGAGCGTGCGCGGGTGTGTCGCGGCGAGCCGCTCCAGCATCGCACGGGCGTTCTTCGTATGGGAGAAGTAATCCATCTGCTGCCGGAACCCCTCGCTCGGGCCAAGAATATCTGACTCCGTGAGGGGCGGAAGCTCAGCGCCTCCCTGCGTAAACAAGTCCCCACAGAGCAACGTCGAGGTGCGTTCTTCGATCAGATAGCCACATTCCCATGCGTGGGGCAGATGCGGTGCGTCGAACCACCGCACGGTGTGGCGACCCAGCGGTAACAGCTCTCCATCGGCGAGGGCACGGGGCATCCGATCAGCGAGGTCGCCGATCGAGACCAGGGCCGCGACAGTCCCGCACAACGGCACAGACTGTGGAGCAGCACCAAGCCACTCGTTGAGTGAACCGCATTCGTCGGCTTCTACATGGGACAGTCCAATGTACCGAAGCCTGTCGATCGGCACCACACTCGTCACGGCTTCTCGCACGAGCGGAAACATCTTTCGCGGGCCGGTATGGAAGAGCAATGGTTCCTCATCGACGATGAGATATTGGTTGAACGAGAAGCCGCCCGCGCCTTCGATCACGACCGGAGTGTTGATGCGATAGATCCCTTCAGCGACCTCATGCACGTTCGTTCCGGACTGCCTGTTCGTTACGGTCATCGGCGTCTCCTTGTCATGGGTTACGCGCTGGTCGCGCTCGGGTGTCTGACGTTCCCATGGACATAAGATGCACGACATAGACTCAGGGTTGCAATGCAACTGCTGAATTTCAAAACAACAAAGGGTTTCTTTCTCTTTCTGCTTCATGAATTTGTCTCTTCTCTCTCGCAGAGATCCGTGCCAGCGACTGACCCTCGACCGCCCATTCAAGTTATGAAAAGAACAGGCGTTGTTGGTGCAATTGCGTGACTGCAGCTGCCCCCTTGTCTTTTTCTTAGCCTTCTGAGGAAGTGAGCGTGGTCACTTAATAGGGGAGGCGGGGACGATCACGAACGAGTGAGGATATTGTGCTGAGCACCCCGGGCCAGACAAGAAGTCATCATCGCCGAGCCCGGGGATTGAAATCACGACAATGTTCAGTCTCTTCCTCAAAAGAATCACTG
>DASTQY010000098.1:0-3906 GCA_035761525.1 Nitrospira sp.
ACAAGGCGCAGACACGATCGTGTGGCTCGCGACCGAGTCGCCGCAGTCCATGACCGGCTTATTCATCCGCGATCGCAAACCCATCCCCTGGTAACCTGGACTCAGGCAGCAACTCCAACAGAGATTTTTGGGAAGATGGTCGTTTCGCAAACAGGTCGCAAGCCCGAGGCTTTCATCGGACCGCCCCGGTGGGAAGAAATAAAGGGGACAAGCTGAGCTGTCCCCCTTCTACCCTAGGCTAGCCTTGCTTGAAGATTATGACAGCGGGATGCGGCTGTTGTTCGCGGCCAACCATGTGTCAAAGGTTTGCAGCGATGGATTGAGGCCACGGGCAATCGACGGATTCCGCGGCCCGCAGAAGGCCTCCTGGAAATCCCGTTTGAACTGGAACATGTTGCCCAAATCTTCCGCGCCGGGGAACCCGAACTTTCGATATTCGTCCGGGGACACATCGTTATACCGCACCTCTTGCCCCAAGGCCTTGGTGAGCGCCGAAGCCATCTGCGCACCCGTGAGGTGCTCGCCGGCGATTCCGACGGTCTTGCCGATGAACTCACGACCTTTCTTGAAAATCGCCAAGGCACTCTTGCCGATATCCTCGACGGCGATGCCGGGGAGCTTCTTATCACCCATGGGATAAGTCAGCACGAGCTTACCGTCGGGGCCTTTTTTGGGGCCCAGCCCAAAGTAAATCAGGTTCTCCCAATAGAATGACGTTAGCAAAAACGTCGTCGGGACACCGAGGTCGGTAAACAGGTGATCTGCTTCCCCTTTGGCATCGAAGTGCTCCACCTTGTACTTACCCTTCAGCGTCGGCATGCGATTATCGCTCAGGGGGATCCACTTCCTCGTGTCCTCCAGTGTGGACCAGATGACGTGTTGGAGATTGGCCTGCTTCGCCGCTTGCGCCATGTTCTTGGCCTGAGCGAACTCTTTCTCCGGCGAGAAGTGCTCCCAGAAGTTCGTGAGGAGAAACGCACCGTGTGCGCCGGCGAACGCCCGCTTGAGCGATTCCACATCATCCAGATCGGCCGCAACCACTTCGGCTCCCAGTTTGGCAAGCTCTTTGGCCTTGTCGGAATCTGCCTTGCGCGTCAGCGCCCGGGCCGCGAAGCCGCTGCTTGGATCGTTCAGAATGGCACGCACCAACCCGCCACCCTGTGCTCCGGTGGCACCAACTACTGCGATGATCTTTTTCTCAGCCATAGCTCCCCCTTCCCTCACTCGATCATGATCAAATGAAGTAATTGTCGTGATTGACGCAGATTTCCCTCCACTCCTCCTCGCTAAATTGCCGGCCCGCAGCCTTTGCCGCGAGGGCTTCAAAGTAACCTTCGCGCGGCGCACCCGGCGCAAACAGGATCAGCATGGATGACGGCACGTCCGAGTCATTCTGAAACCCGTGTATGCCACCTTCTGGAACGTAGAGAAAATCTCCGGCCTTGGCGTCAATCCACCGCTCCCCGTTAAAGAGCCGCACCAGGCCGGAGATCACGAAGAATGATTCGGACATCGTCCTGTGGTAATGCGCCTTGGGCCCTGGCGTGCGTGGTTGCGCATCCCAACGATACAAGCCGAACTGTCGGTGTGTCGAGTCTCCAGTGGCCAGATAGCGCACCGCGGTCCCAGACCCGATCGTCAACTCAGGCTTCTTGTCCGCCGAACGAAAGACCGCGCTGATCTCGCCGCTCTGGCCTTGATACCGCGCATCGGGGTAGGACATGGGTAACTCCTTGGTGATCGCTTACAAGAATTCCAGCTCATCCTGCGCATATTCGATGGTAATCCAACGCCTGCAGACCAATTGGTCCATGTTCATGGGCTTCCAATTGTTCGCTCGCAACATCAGTACGCATGACCTTTCCTTTCATGAAGAGCCATAGTGACGAGAGGACGAGGCCAATACTCCCCAGCACGAAAGTCCAAAATCCCACATACAGCGCCAGAATCACTGTGGCCGCATCGAAGGATCCTAGCGTCTTCATGACGATGATATTCAATCCTCCGCTCATGATCACCAGGGCAGTAGCAGTTACGACAGTCCGTAGGAGGTTTCTCTGTGTCTGTGTGCTCATGGCGACCACCTTTCTCCCGACACATCGGTTTTGAAGCTCGTGGGTCGATCTCTGTCATCTGCTGATACGCCTTGAGCAAATCGTGTTCCACGGGAGTAATCAGCAACTTGGATCAACGAAGTCGTTGAAACTGGAGGAGGTGCCGGAATCTCGGTCGTAGAGTTGTCGAAGAATGGAAATCGGAAGTGACGATGAAGAGCTGCCGATCCAACGGCGCGCTGCCGACAGGTCGGCGCTCCGGCAGGTTGCCCAGTTGGATTTGGAAGGAGAAGTCTAGATTCTAAATTAAACGGCCTTGGCTCGTACCTGAACAGGTCAACTCTTTCTCGAAGTTGCCCTAAAGCGCCTGAAGCTCCCGGCACTGGTGACGACAGGCGAGAAGGACGCCGTCGTTACACCGGCACACACGGAGCATTTATTGAGCTGTATTCCCGCTGCCGAAGCATCGGTGTTTGAGGGAGTTGGGCGTAGCCCGCACTTGGAAGGCGCTGAGCGTTCAACCGCGACTTGGTTTTACGCTCGCTAAAGTGGCGGTTTACCTCATCCATGCCTTACTTCCCCTTCTTTTGAACTACTTCCTCCTAGTCTATCGCCAATTGGTGCACTCGATAGACTTGTATTGGTGAGAGAAAAAACCCTTCGAGAAACCAAGGAGTGGATTATGAGGTGTACACGTTGCCACGGTTCGATGCAGCATGACGGCGACGCTAAAGGGTTCCTAGGCCCTCGGGGGCTTTTGTCGATTAGCAGCTGGCACTGCCTCAATTGCCGGCATGCTGTCGATTTCATTAAGGAATCCGATCCATTACACGTGGTATCAGAACTGCCGGCCCAACCTTCGAATCAGTCGAGGAAGCAGAAGGGACCGTTCATCTTCGGATTGACATTCTTGATGTTGGCACAGGCTAACCTTATGGGCTGCGCGATCCCCGGCCAGCCGGTCCATGACCAAGTCGTCGCCGAACGTACCGAACGCCAAAAACTTGAGAAGGCGTATACGGAAGTCCAAGAAGCACTCACGAAACAGGCGGCTGTCTCCCTTGCCGAACGTCAGAAGCTCGAGAAGTCGTACACGGACGCCAAAGAGGCATTGACCAAACAAGTTGCCATTGGACACGAATCCGAAGGAAAACTCGCCAGACTCCAGTTACTTTCGCTCGAGAAGGAAATTCAGAAGAAAGAACTCAGCAGCAAGCTCGAGGAAGCCATGTTGGAGGTGGTGAGGACCAAGGCCAAACTGCGTAGTTTAGAAACGAAGGCCGAGGCAGTCTCCGCTCTTGCGGAGGGAGAAATCGCCCTCAAGAGCCTCAAAACCAATGCCGCGGACCAAGAGAACGATGCGAGGTCGAGTAAAGCGGAGGAGTTGCTGAAGGCTAGCGGCCTGGAATTAAAAAAGGAGAATTACAGCGGTGCCCTCTACCTCACGACGCAGGCTAAGACGCTCATCAGAGAAGACCAGGAGCGATCGAAAGATCGGGAGAAAAAGGCCATGATGGCAGGCGAGGTTCCCTTCGCACTGCCTCTCCCGCTTCAGGCCATCGGCCAGACCAAGGTCAAGGAAGGCCCAAGTCTTGACTCCAAACCCCTCTTTGCCGTCCAACAAGGGACGGCATTCGTGGGCTATTCTTTCAAGGGTCCGTGGGTGCGCGTGAGAGCCGAAGACGGCCGCAGCGGCTGGGTTAACTACAAGCTGGTAGACGGGCGATAAGCACTCACACCGCCATCTTCATACCGGGGCCTGGATCATCTCCGGCAAACACAACCCGATTCCGCCCGCACCGCTTCCCCTCATAGAGCGCGCTATCAGCGCTGGCCACGATCGCTTCGAGCG
>DASTQY010000099.1:0-2513 GCA_035761525.1 Nitrospira sp.
TGAGAGGCGGAAACAGTCCGAAATTCATGTTCATTGGCTGGAAGTGGTGAGGATCGCTCGTGGTGATGTACGAAAGCAGGCAGCCATGTGCCGTCGTAGGAGGAGGGGTAAGCGGCGGCAACCTGTCGAGCTCACGGACAGCGTTGATGCCCGCAAGACCTCCCATCGCGGCTGAATCGGTGTATCCTTCCACACCCACCAGTTGGCCGGCAAAGAAGAGGGTCGGCCGCTCTTTGAACTGCAGCGTGTTATGCAACAGCTGCGGCGAGTTGATGAACGTGTTGCGGTGCAGACTGCCATAACGCAGGAATTCCGCTTGGGCGAGGCCAGGGATCATGCGGAAAACCCGCTTCTGCTCGCCATAGGTCAATCTCGTCTGGAACCCGACCATGTTGTAACACGATCTGTGGGCGTTTTCCGTCCTGAGCTGAACGATGGCATAGGGCCGGCGGCTGGTTTTCGGATCCTCAAGGCCAACGGGTTTCAAGGGACCGAACTGCATGGTTTCCCTTCCGCGCTCAGCCATAACCTCGATGGGCAAGCAGGCCTCGAAATACGGCGTCTGCTCAAATGCCTTGGGTTGGACCTTTTCCGCTGCCAGCAAGGCGTCATAAAAGGCCTGATAAGTCGTCTCGTCCATGGGACAATTCACATAGTCGTCTCCGCCTTTTCCATAGCGCGATGCACGGAAGGCAATATCCATATTGATCGAATCCGCATCCACGATGGGCGAAATAGCATCATAGAAATAGAGATGGTTGGAGTGCGTCAGCCGCGCAATGGCTTGCGAGAGTTTATCGGAAGTCAGCGGCCCTGTCGCCACGATGCAGACACAGTCGGCCGGGATCTCGGTCATTTCTTCCCGGAGAATGCGGACGTTGGGGTGACTGTCGAGCGCTTGCGTGATCAAGAAGGAGAATTGGTCCCGGTCGACCGCCAGCGCTGACCCGGCAGGGACACGCACCTGATCCGCCACCTTGATGATCAATGACTGGTGGCGGCGCATTTCTTCCTTGAGGATGCCCGCGGCATTCTGAGGGTCGGCGGATCCGAGAGAATTTGAACAGACGAGTTCAGCCAGCCCCCCGGTCTTATGGGCCGGCGTCGACTCCTTCGGACGCATTTCGTAGAGCGTGACTTTGGCGCCTCGATGAGCCGCCTGCCATGCCGCTTCGGACCCGGCCAAACCGCCGCCGATAATCACGATGTCTTCGCGCATCTGAGTGGAACGCTCCGCGAGAGAAAGTCGAGCAGGAGAGGCATTGTAGGAATCGTATTTCGGCGATGTCAAGGCGAAGCGGCCGGCGAATGCATTGAACCCGCGGAAGGCTCATGCTAGACTCCGCCCCGATGGGCGATTAGCTCAGTGGCAGAGCGCTTCCTTCACACGGAAGAGGCCACAGGTTCGATACCTGTATCGCCCACCACCTCTCAACCCATCGGAATTCCTCGCATCTCACCCAAGACCCTGCGTTGGTGTAAACCTGTCGTTTTCTGGACAGAATGCTGAACCTCGGCTACACTTCCTTCAGTTAATTAGATTGGTCATTGGAACCGATTTCGGGACATGAGGTAGAGGTATGAAAGCCAAATTGATTGCAGTGAGTCTGCTTTTGATCGCCGGCCTGATCGGTTGCGCAGGCCGTCAGCAAGCGGCCGACGGGGACATCGGATACGTCGCCCCGGCCAGCATCTATAGTGTCATGGACAGCACAGCGCTCGTCTATACGGACGTGGCGGCTGGGTCGCCGCTCAACGACAATCCTTGGCGCTGGTTGGGATTCCTGCTGCATCCCATCGGACAAGGGCTCGATTATGGCGTGAACCGTCCCATCTACTCGCTCACCGGCAGTATGCCGTACCTCTTCGGGTATACCAGCGAGGATGCGATGTTGGATAGCCAGCGCCGCCGCGCCTCTCAATACTAACTGCGGCTCACCAAATCTGACACGCCCGCTTTCTCGACCGAGAAAGCGGGCGTTGTCTTTTTCGGCCCTGGCAAACCGCTATGCCTTTCGGTATTCTCAGTCTCAACATGACTACCGACATCGGAGAGCGACGCGCTGCTTTAAGACGAGCATTGATCGGGCTCCTTGGCTGCCTCACTGTGAGCCTGTTCGCAGCCTGTGAAACACCCAATCCGCGCCAGAACCTTCCGCCTTCTGAAAGCGACTTAGTGCTCCTCAAGCCGGGGACCTTGTGCCAGCGCAAGACGGATTTCCTTCAACAGCATCCGCAGTCCAGCTTGACGATCAAGCCATGGGGCACTGGTCAGGAATTGATGCTGCCCGCGAGTCGCAGCCCGTCTCATGGGGACGAATCGTTTTTTTTTGACGATGACGGCACGCTGGTCGGCGCACTGTTCACATTTGCGTCGGGCCTCGACCTGGATCCCTATTCGGTCCTCCGCCACACCTTGACGCTGTTGAAACCTACGCTTGAATTTTATCTGAGCGTCGCCAACTTCGCAGGCAAGTCCGCCATGGACTCCAGCTCGTTGTACGAAACAGGCG
>DASTQY010000100.1:0-4187 GCA_035761525.1 Nitrospira sp.
TCGAACTATTGACCGACCAACCGGTGATCATCTGCAACGGTTTCCCTTCCCGCGAGGCTCAGAAACTTGCCGACCGGCCGACCCATTTTTACATGATCGGTTCCATGGGGAGCGCTGCGGCTATCGCCTTGGGCGTCGCACTGGCCAAGCCGCACAAGCAGGTCATCACGTTCGACGGGGACGGGAATGTCTTGATGGGCATGGGCACGTTGGCGACGGTCGCCGCCTTGAAGCCGAAAAACTTCATCCACGTGGTGTTTGACAATGAAGTGTACGGTACGACAGGCAATCAACCGACGATCTCTAACGTGGTGCCATTGGAGAAAGTCGCCAAGGCGGCAGGCTACATGAATGTCGAGCGTGTACTGGATCTTGATGATCTGGTCTATGAGTTCAAGGATATGCTCAAGAAGGACGGACCGAGTATGCTATTGATCAAGGTCAACGAGTTCGCAGAAGATGCAGGACGCGTCCTGCTGGACCCTTCCGATATCACAAAACGATTTATGAAGGCGATAGAATAAGACGCTAACCAATGGACTTGCCTATGTCTGTACTTTTAACAGCCCCTATTGAGTGCTCGTCATCCTGTTCCTCCACACCTCGATCGTCACGGCTCCGTCCTGAGGTCGCCTCATGATGCTCTTGAATCCCGGGCCAGTGAACGTCTCTGAACGTGTCCGTCAGGCGCTGACTCGTCCGGATATCTGCCATCGGGAGTCCGACTTCGCCGAACTACTGCAAGGCATCCAAGCGAAGCTACTCAAGGCTTTCGTGCCTGGCGCGGAGGCGGAGTATGCCGCCATCCTGATCACCGGTTCCGGCACAGCGGCAGTCGAATCGGCCTTGATGTCCTCCATTCCGCACGGTAAGCGCGCCTTGATCATCAACAATGGCGTCTACGGCGAACGGATGTCGCAGATGGTGGGCCTGCACCGGCTAGGAGTGTCTGAACTCAAACATGAATGGACCGAGCGACCGGATCCTGAGCGCTTGCGTCTCGCACTCCGGCAGCATCCGGAAGTGCATGCGGTTGGAATGGTCCATCATGAGACCACGACCGGTTTACTCAATCCCGGCAAGGCTATCGCAGAAGTCGTCGATGGTCTCAACCGCGTGTTCATTCTGGATGCTGTAAGCGCGTTGGCGGGAGAAAGTATCGACATTGCGGGTTCAAAGATTTATATGGTGGCCGGTACGGCAGGCAAATGCATTCAAGGATTTCCCGGTGTGTCATTTGTCCTTGTGCGTAAAGGCTTTTTGGAGCGGATGCGAGCGTATCCTAAACGGTCGTTGTATCTCCATCTCACGCACTATGTCGACGACCAGGGCCGCGCGACAGTGCCCTTCACGCCGGCTGTCCAGGTCTATTACGCTTTCGACGAGGCGCTCAACGAACTGTTGGAGGAAGGCGTTGCGAAGCGCATCCAACGCTACAAGAAGATGGCCCAGTTGATCCGCGAGCGGATGGCAAAGATCGGCATCAAATCGGTGCTTCAGCCGGATCGGCAATCAAACAGCATCACCGCCTACTTTCTGCCCGAAGGGGTGGCATACCCAACACTACACGATCGGCTCAGGGCCATGGGCTATGTCATTTACGCGGGCCAAGGCAACCTCGAGAACAAAATTTTTCGCATTGCCAATATGGGCGCCTTGACCGAAGCACAATTTATCGCGTTTCTCGATGCCTTCGAACAGATTGTCGGCGGGCGGCATACATAGATAACAAGGGAGACAGGTCCGCGGAAGCCCGCAAGCCCGTGTCCCAGCCTGCAGGTAAGCGGACTTGTTCAATCTGTACCCAGCTTGTTCAGCGACGCCAACCTATAGGGCTCAATGTTTCACTTCATGCTTGAGGCAACCCGCTACACATGAAAGCCGTCATTCTCGCCGCCGGAGTGGGCAAGCGCCTGTGGCCGGTGACACAGCATCGTCCAAAATGTTTAATCGAGATTGGCGGCCAGACCCTGCTGTCCCGCTATTTGTCCTCTCTCGCCAGCGTGGGAATCCGGCGTGCCGACATTGTTGTGGGCTATAAGCAGGAGATGATCCGCGCGGCCGCGGATTCCCAATCCTTCGGCGTGCGCATAAACTTCCTAGTGAACGAGCAGTTCCACCGAGGCAGCATTTCCTCACTTTGGGTGGCACGTACGGCACTCGATGACGACGTCGTGATTATGGATGCCGATGTGCTGTTCCATCGGGAGATTCTCAGTCGGCTGGTACACTCGCCTTACCCTAACGCGTTGCTGATGGATGATTCGGTCAAGCAAACGGGCGAAGAGTGCATGGTTGTCGCTGAAGGAGGCCGCGTGATCGCCCTCACGAAAAAGTTGCCGCTGAGGTATGATCATACGGGCGAGGGTGTGGGTTTTCTCAAAGTGCGTCACATGGACACGCCTCATGTGGTGGCCTCGTTGAGAACATTCGTGGACCGTGAGGCATGGCAGATGGAATACGAAGACGCTCTCATCGAATTTTTTCGCGAAGTGAAGGTCGGCTATGAAGTCATTGGAGGGCTTCCCTGGACCGAAATCGACTTCCCTATAGACGTGGAGAAGGCAGAGCGGGACGTATTACCCAAGTTGTAGCGGCGTCTCTCCCGAATTCAAAAGAGGCGGAATCTGTTTCTCTCCAACGAGTGTATCCATGACTGAGAGAGCATTGGACAAAGGAACGGAACTTCACGGACTCTCGACTGCCGTGTTGATGCCGTCGATTGATTTGCTTGGAGCAGCGGTGCGGAAGGCTGTGGACCCGCTCACGCCCGTCGTCGGTGTCGGTCTGTTTCAACGTACCGTCCTTACGCTTCAGCGCGCGGGAATCAGGCAGTTGATCGTGGTTTCCGGTCAGGAAGAAGACCGGTTGAAGCAAGCCCTCCTCAAGGGCCCCCGCGTAAGCATTCCAGTTCGTTGGATGCCGATTCGCGAATTTCCGTTGGAAGATCCCCGCACGTGGGAATCGCTTGCGGCGGAAGTGCGTGGCTTTTGTCTCTTCTCAGGTGTCGCCACGGTCTTTTCACGTTCGCTAATTGAACAATTACGCCGGGATGTGCAGGAAGGACTGGCTATCGTCGTGACACAGTACGGGGATCGACCGGATGCTCAAAAGAGATGGCTACGCGAGGTATCGTCCGGCACAAGTGAGGGGCTTGCAGACGTTCTAGTGGTGCCGACAACGGAATTGAGTGCAGCGGCACAAGTGGCAGGCGAATTGGAAACGGTTCCCATCAGTCGCTGGTTGCAACGTGCCATGGTCGATGGCCGCGTACGGGTGACGTCAATCGACGCCGATCCTTCCTGCTGGTATCAAACGGTTGTCACGTCGGAAGATCTTCAGCGGGCAGAGCATCGATTGTACACCTCCTTGAAAAGTGAGTTCGAAGGATACGTTGACCGTTACTTCAATCGCAAATTGTCACGTTGGTGTACGCGCGTGTTTATCGCAATGGGATGGTCCCCTAATGTGATCACGTTAACGGCCACCGTTATCGGACTTCTGTCGGCCGCCGGATTTGCAGTGGGCACCTACACCGCCGGTGTCGCCGCCGCACTCTTGTTCCAATTGGCGGCAGTCATCGACTGCAGCGACGGCGAAGTTGCCCGCCTTACATTTACCGATTCTCCATTCGGAGCATGGTTGGATATGACGTTAGACAACGTCGTGCACATGGCGATCTTCGGCGGCATCGCAATCGGGGTCTACTCGAAAGCGTCCGGCAGCGAATATGCCTGGCTTGGGTTGGCGCTAGGTGCCGCGGCCATCCTCGGCAACGCCCTCTCCTTTGCGTTGGTGAACAAGGCGCAAAAGATCACAACGGGAAGCGAATGGAATTCCCCGAGGCATGCGGCCTTGTCCGAATTCATGCTCAAGAATGTGGCGAGCCGCGATTTTTCCGTTATCGTGCTGCTCTTTGCGGTGTTCGGAAAACTGGAATGGTTTCTGTGGATTGCGGCGATCGGATCGATGGCCTTTGCGACAGTCATGCTGTGGATCGTGAGACCTTCTGGCATCTTCTCGAGACCTGTACGGTGATGCTGGGGGGCAGCTTTTATTGGTCGCCCCGTCCGATCAACATGCACGTTGCGGCCCAGCCCTCTGCACGCGTGCACATCACGCGAGGAAAGCCGCTGTGAGTGCGGACCGTGGTCTCGGGGTTTCCAAGTTTCTGGTCACGGCAGATG
>DASTQY010000101.1:0-4121 GCA_035761525.1 Nitrospira sp.
CAAATAAGTCTTGTGCGATGACGCGGCGGAACAACTTGAACCCACACTGTGTGTCTGCGATTCCTCGTATGCCGCTGCGACGCACTGCGGCATTGAACAGCAGGCCAAGCAGCGTTCGATGGAACCGCGCCTGGACGGCAAAGCCGGGGAGTCGCGAGGCCAGCGCTCGAGAGCCTATCGCCATGTCCACATCATCGGCGAGGGCTTTTTCGAGGCGAGCGAACTCCTCTATAGGAGTCGCTCCGTCAGCGTCGGCGAACAATTGCAGCGAACCAACTGCCGATTGCATTCCGTGTCGGACCGCCGCTCCCTTGCCCCGACACCTTGGCAGTCGAAACAACCGCACGGCCGGATTGGCACGACCGAGTTTTTCGACGACCGATGCTGTCGCATCGGTGCTGCCGTCATCCACCACCAACAGCTCATATGTCCGTTCTTGCCGTTCAAAATATTCGCAGACTTGGAGAAGGTAAGGGAGAATACGACCAGCCTCGTTGTGGGCTGGAATCACGATCGACAGTTCGAGAGAATCCGTAGAGTAAGGAGCAAGCATGGAACTCCTACGGTTCCGGAGGGGAAGCGCTGCAAGTCCATCTCTCAGGCGGTACCGTAGCCGAGGTGGGTGGAAAAATACAAGAGGAAACGTGGACTTGACAGATCCAGCCTAGGGGAGCGAACGTATATCAGCATCGGGCACGACCATACTTGCAGCGTCCATCTAACGGGGAGGGTCGCTCATGCGTAGAATCGTCGAGGTTTCCAATCTCTTGCTGGTTGCGGTTCTCTTGGTCGCCTGTGCTTCGGCCACGCCTCCGAGCAGGCTTGGCGACTATGTGTCCTCCGACCACAAGGGCAGCGATGAGGCCTTTTCACAGATCGAGCAGCGACCGCTGAAGGCCGGCCTCCTCTTGGTGTCTGACACCTTTGAAGTCGGCGCGGCACCGAATCTGCCCGACGAGGCCCTGGTCCGCCTGGGCGAAACGTTGAAGCAGGACATCACTCGGGCGATTCCCGTCACCATCACGCAAGTTCTGTCGGCAGATCAGATACGTCCCCAGCCGAACGGCGATTGGACGCAATTTGCCGACTTAGGAAGGCAGCACGGGCTTGAGTACTTAGTCGTCGTTATTCTGTCCAGCACCGAACAGGAATATCCCGTGACATTGTTTCTTGGTTGGACGACCCATGCTCAGCCAGGCTTCCGCCGGGACAATTGGTCTCTCCTGGAATTTGCACTTCTGGATCTCAAGAACAACAGGACGCTGATGCAGGCTGAGGGGCGAGGCTGGGCCACGTTGGATCGACCGTCGGCCCCCGGAATCAATCAATGGTATCCCGTCGTCTATCTGCGGCCTCAAGATCCTGAGCGCCGGATTTGGCCCCCCACCTACGAAGGTGCGCCGAACACCCTGCGTGTAGTGTCATTCGATCAGGCAGAGAAGCGGTTGGCACTGAAACTGCAAAATTCCTGGATTGGTCAGTTAGAGGCCGATGCGGCCGAGCGGAGAACCGCCTCATAAGTAAAGCCAGGTTGCTCGTCATCGTCGTCCCTTTCGGGTGTGTTCCGGCCCGAAGGGGACGATTAGTCTTTGAAGGCCTTGGAATGGATAGTGTACAATGAACTGTTCATCCCCATATATTAACGAAATCGTATAACCCCGTCGGAGGACACGGTCATGGCTACGTGGAGTGAGAACGGTCGTGCGGTAGCATTTGCCAGTTGTATGTGCGTCTTCGCTCTTGCTTGTACACTGAGCCCCTTGTCAGGCGACTCGCCGGCAACGGCCGCGGGAGTGCCTCCTTCCATGGCGCAGGGCTTTGCGGAAATTGTGAAGAAAGTGACGCCCGCTGTCGTCAACATCGCCGTGACAGGTGGGAGCGAAGGCGGACGAGGACGACGACCGCTTCCTCCCGGCCCCTTCGGTGGACCCCCTGGCGGTGGCCCGCCTGATGAGCCAGGTGGCGAACTTCCGACTCCTCCGCCGATGCCGCCTCCCGGTCCTCACGGGCGTCCAGATCAAAGCGCCGGGTCGGGTGTCATCATGGATCCCAATGGGTATATCGTCACCAACAATCACGTCGTGGAGGGCGCCACTCAAATTACGGTGACGTTGAGCGACCGTCGGGAATTTCCGGCCAAAATCGTCGGGACAGATCCCAAGACGGATCTGGCGGTGGTCAAGATCGACGTCAAGGACCTTCCTTCGGTGAAATGGGCGGAATATGAAAAACTTCAGGTCGGCGATCTGGTGCTTGCGATTGGCAGTCCGTTCGGACTCAGCTCGACGGTCACCTTGGGCATTATCAGTGCGCTTGGAAGAGGGAACGTCGGGATCGCAGACTACGAAGATTTCATACAAACTGATGCGGCGATCAACCCGGGGAATTCGGGCGGTGCGTTGGTCAACATGAACGGAGACTTGATCGGCATCAACACAGCCATTTTCTCAAGGACCGGAGGATCCGAAGGCATTGGATTCGCAATCCCCAGCAGCATTGCGGTAGATATTGTGGACAGTCTGCAGAAGACGGGCAAAGTCGTGCGGGGCTGGATGGGTGTGGCCATCCAAGAAATCACGCCGGCGCTGGCGAAGTCTTTCAAGCTGCCGGAGCAGCGCAAAGGCGTCTTGATCAGCGACGTCAACGAGAATGGACCTTCTCATGCCGCTGGAGTCAAACGTGGCGATGTCGTGGTCTCATTCAATGGCAAGGAAGTTCAAAGCGTCAGTCAGTTGCGCAATCTGGTCGCGCGCACCGTTGTCGGCAAGGATGCCCAGATCAAGATTTTACGGGAAGGGAAGGAGCAGACCCTCTCAGTCAAAGTAGCCGAACGGCCATCGGACGAGATACTGGCGAAGAAGGAATCGGCACCTCCGAAGGAACAGGGCGAGACGATCAAGCCGCCAGATAACGTGCTGGCTTCGCTCAGGGTGCAGGCGTTGGACAATGCCGTCATGAGTCAGTTGAACATTCCGTCCAAGACGGCCGGCGTCGTCGTGTCTTCTGTCGAACCCGGAGGCCCTGCTGAGGCCGCTGGAATCCAGCGGGGCGATGTCATTCAGGAAGTGAACCACGAAGTGGTCAAAAGCCTCGACGAATATCAAAAAGCAGCGCACAAAATCAAAAAAGAGGAGCTGGCGGTTCTGCTGCTCAGCCGGCAAGGCAACAACCTGTTCGTGGCGGTCAATCCGAAGTAATCCTGAGGCGTCGGCGCGCCGGTTCCTCGACCGGCGCCTGCGGCTCTGCTGGGGATGCAGTGCTGAACGACTTCAACCGGTGGCTGCAAGATTCCGTCTTCAAGCCGCTGGAAGACAAGAAAATGCCGGTCATGGAGCATTTGGTCGAGCTCCAGGTCCGGCTCACGCGGGCGGTCATCGCCACCGCAGTTGTCTTTGTTGGTACGTTCTTTTACGCTGACACCCTCGTCAAGTGGCTCCGCGTTCCGCTTCAGAACATGTTCGTGCCAGGCTCCCTTTCATGGGTGCCGACCGATCTGCCGACCGTGCCGTTCGTCTTCCTCGCTCCGGCGGAAGCTCTTTGGCAGAACGTAAAAGTAGCCGGCCTCTTTGCCATTGTCCTCGCCACGCCGTACATCCTTTTGGAAGTCTGGCAATTCGTCGTACCGGGATTGCACACGCAGGAGCGCCGTTTCGTAGGGCCGTTCGTGGCGTTGAGCACAGTGGCGTTTTATGCCGGCGTGGGGTTTTCATTTTTCTTCGTGCTGCCGTTTGCGTTGAACTTCCTCGTGTCCTATGGGGTCAGCGCGGGATTCATTCCGCAACTCTCGATCGCGCAATATGTCGGATTCGCATTGTGGTTTCTGATGGTGTTCGGCTTGATTTTCGAAGTCCCGTTGGCCATGACCCTCATGGCCAAACTGGGATGGGTTGATGCGCCCTTTCTCAAACGCTACCGCAAGTGGGCGCTTCTGGGCGCCTTCATTGTCGCCGCCATTTTAACCCCCACACCGGATCCATTTAACCAATGTCTGATGGCCCTCCCCATGTACATTTTTTATGAGGTGGGCATTATCAGTGCGGGGTTCTTCAACAAGAAAAAGGTTCAGAAAAAACCGGACAACGCTCTGTCACCGGTCGGGCCTAAAGCCATGGCACCTGCCA
>DASTQY010000102.1:0-4608 GCA_035761525.1 Nitrospira sp.
GAAGAATTCCTGGTGTGGAAGGGATCAAGACTGGTTTTACATCCAAGGCAGGGCGTTGTCTCATTGCGAAGGTGTCACAAAACGGCAGTGATCTGTTGTTGGTGATTTTGAATTCCAGCCGCCGGTGGAATACCGCCACCAGCCTCATTACCTACGGACTGCGCGCGTCAGGCCCTTCCCTCTAGCGGGTTCGCCCGTCTAAAATAAATCGCCAGATGAAGAGAATCGCAAGGGCAGGAATGTGAAGCGGCTTGGTGCCGCAGCATGCATCCGGTCAGTGAACAGGTGAAAATTCGATGTTGACGTCTTTGCCGAGATAATTGATCACAAATCCCTGCTTGTCGTACGCCAACACAGCCCCCATGACGTTTTCATCCCCATAATCTTCGTTGCCTAATAGTTTCCGAATATCTTCTGGGCTTTCGCTGTTCAGCACGTTGCGAAAGAGGCCGCGTGTCTTATAGGCAAAACGGTTGTTGATGAAAATCATATCCACTTTGCCGTCTTGCACGCGCACGCCTGCCATAGGACCGGTGGGCTTCCTTTGGTCGACCAGAAAGATGAACAACGCTTCTTGTTCGACCTTGATGCCAGGAATTTTTTCATTGACCAGTACGTCCATTGCCTTGGATTCGGTATCACCGATTTTAACGCCGAAGAGAGAGATATCCGGACTCTTGATCGCCTTCGGATCCATGACATCGTTTTTACTCAGCTCGTAGGGTTCCGCGAGCGCCGATGCTACGACCAGACCGATCATGCCCATCATGAGGCATGTTCGGACACCCATTCGTACCATCGCTTTCATCAGCCCCTCCTTTTCCCCTGATCCAAACTCCGGAGTGGAGATTTGATCTCAAACAGCGCTAAATTCCTCATTTCATTCTATCGGAGGCCACAGCAAGTTGCAATAAATCCTGGGCCGAGTCCGGCTCTCCGGCCACCTCGGCATGACCGAGCACAAGGAACGATATCAACGTTAAGAACTGCGCCCTGCGATCAGGAGCAAAGCCCCGAGCTCACGGAGACGCCGAAAATACGCCCGGCCTTCTTGATCAAGGTCCTGTTCCATGGCTTCAAGATCGGCAAGACAGTCGGCGACGATGTTACGACGCTGCTCGTCCAGGCCGTCTTCGCTGTCCAGAAAAAACACGACGCAGCCGCTGATCACCGTATCCAACGTCATCAGTGGTCCCTCGACTTGGCTGGCCACCCGAGGCCAACCTTCCTGTTTGTGAGCTTCCCATAACCTTCCGATCGTGTCTCGGTCCACTGAACCGCTCCTCAGGTGGGTGCCTGTTATTGATCCACTGACATGCAGTTGTCACGGATAAAGGCCGCGATGCAAATGAGCCTTGGCAACTCTATCGATCCCGATCATCAGCGCAGCCATCCGCATGGTGGCTCGCCTAATCGTAGCGAACTGTAGGGTGCGTTGGAAGGCGGAGGTCATGAGATCGTTGAGGCGTTCTTGGATGTCTGTCGCTTTCCAAAAAAACCGCTGGGCATCCTGCACCCATTCGAAATAGGAAACGATGACTCCCCCTGAGTTTGCCAGGATATCTGGGATGACAAAAATTCCTTTGTCTTGCAAAATGCGGTCAGCCCCAATTGTCGTCGGACCATTGGCACCTTCTGCCAATACGCGGCAGTTCAGTTTGGCGGCATTGCGGTCCGTGATTTGCTCTGATAAAGCGGCGGGAACGAGCACCGTGCTATTGAGTTGGAGAAGCTCCTCGTTCGTGATCCGATCCCCTAACTTGGTATCCGCCAGCGCCTGTCCGGTGCCTTTGTATTTTGCGAGGAGTGTGGGAATATCGAGCCCGCCTGCATTGTAGATCCCTCCCTCCACATCGCTTACCGCCACCACCTTCGCGCCGGATTCGTGCATGATGCGGGCGGTGTGCGATCCGACATTGCCGAAGCCTTGAATGGCGACCGAGGTATGACGAATCGCGATTCGGAGGTGTTTGAGCGCTTCCAGGATCACGCAGACCACCCCACGGCCGGTGGCTTCTTCTCGACCGAGACTTCCTCCTATGGAAAGGGGCTTCCCCGTTACCACTCCCGGCACAGCATAACCGACCTGCTGGCTGTAAGTATCCATGATCCACGCCATGACCTGGGCATCTGTTCCCACATCCGGAGCTGGGACGTCCTTTTCCGGTCCGATCAGAGGGAAAATCTCCGCCGCATACCGGCGGGTCAGGCGTTGGAGCTCGCCTCGGGACAGTTGTTTGGGTGCAACGGCCACGCCGCCCTTGGCGCCGCCGTATGGCAGATCGGCCAGGGCGCATTTCCAGGTCATCCACATGGCCAGTGCGGCCACCTCACCCAGACTGACGTCAGGGTGATAGCGAATGCCGCCTTTTGACGGCCCTCGAGACGAATCATGTTGGACACGGTATCCGGTATAGACCTCTACACGATTGTCATCCATCCGTATAGGCACGCTGACGACCAGCGATCGTTGTGGAAATTTTAGTCGTTCACGCAGATTCGAATCCAAGCCCATCAATTCTGCAGCTTCATCGAATTGAGCGACTGCCAGTCTGAATGTCGGCGTGTCGAGTTCGTGCAGGGAAGACATCAGCGCTAGTCCTCTCCCGACGATGAAATCGTCGGCTCCTCCTCAACCCAGGAAGGCATCATAGTTCCCGGATATGGGCGCCTCCACTCGAGTTGAAACACCGATGAGAAGCTTTCCGCCATGTGCCGGCCGACTAGTTCAAGCGATACTGGCGCTCGCGCGATCTCTGCCATCGAGGTCATGCGGCATCCGTCAAGACCACAGGGCACGATTCGGAAAAACGGCGAGAGATTAAGATCCACGTTCAGTGCGAACCCGTGCAGCGTGACTCCAAGTTCAACACGTGCGCCGATCGAGGCGATCTTGACTTCACCACATGACGATCCTGTCCAAACACCTGGCGCCCTGGTCACACGATAGCCATTCACATTCGAACGAGCGAGCGTCCTCAGGAGGACTTCTTCAAGCATGCGCACATAAGTCTTTGGTCCTGGCGCATAACGAGAGAGTGCCAGAATTGGATAGGCGACTAACTGTCCGGGTCCATGATAGGTCACGGACCCGCCGCGAGTGACGGATTCTATTGGCACGTTGTCATGGCTGGAGGAATGATCCTGTCTCACATGTCCCGGTTTCGTGCGACGGCCGACGGTATAAACCGGCAGGTGCTGAAGGAGTATGAGCGTGTCCACTCGTCTTCCCGACACACGGTCCGAGTGGAGTCGTTGCTGTAGGCGCCAGGCATGTCCATAATCAATGGGCTTGCCAATGGTAATCAGCTCTCCTTGGGGAAATGACGTCCTGAAAGAGGGATCGAGCACTTGTGCCTGTGCAGGAAAACCAATAGCCGTCACTGTGCGGCCTTCAACGCAGCTGGTTTTGGGAGCTGGATTGTGGCGGGACCGCTTCTGCCGTGCAAAGTGAGCTGGACGGTAGATTGATCCCCTGAACGAAGCAGCGCATGCCAAAAGTCCCCCATGTTGAAGACCTGATGCTGATCGACCGCCGTGATGATGTCGCCGTTTTGCAAACCGCCGACTCCTGCAGGTTTTGCTGCATCGACCTGTAAGGCAAGGACGCCTCGATCTCCGTCCAGACCAAAACTGGCCATGACGCTTGGGGTAATGGTCACCGGCGTAAACCCCAAATCCGGTCGATAGATTGACCCACGAACCATCATGGATTGAATGTGAGGGTAAATCGCCTCCATCGACAGGGCATAACTGATGGCTTGCGCCGATGGCGCGATGATGACGTTGATGCCCACCACTCGGCCGGCTAAGTCCACAAGGGGGCCGCCGCTATTGCCTGGGTTGATAGCCGCATCGGTTTGAATCAAGTCGTAGAGCGTTTCACCATCAGGAGTCAAGACCGATCGGTCCAGCGCACTGACGACGCCTACGGTCACGGTAGAGCCACCCTTCAGCGCCAGGGGGTTGCCGATGGCGACTACGGACTCACCGATCTCCAGATCGGGTCTCGGATTCAACACCGCCGGAACGAGATCCTGTGCATTGATTTTGACGAGAGCAAGATCGAGCAGAAAATCTCGAGCGACGACGCGCCCTGGCGTCAGACGGCCGGTCGAAAGTCCTACCACCATGCTTTTGACGCCGGTTACAAGATGATTATTGGTCAGAATGTAGCCCCCTTCGTCGATGATGACACCCGACCCCGAACCAGAACCCGACTGGATCTGTGACGGGCTGGCTGGCACTCCACGTGTCAGGATGGTGACCACAGAGGACCGGACTTTGGCGACGACGGATGGGACGGAGAGCGTTTTGTCGGCCGAGAGGACGGTGTTTGAACCGGGGTTGGCCGAGGCGCCGGAATAGCCGAAAAGCAGACTCACCAGCGGGATCAAGAGTAGAGGATGGGTAGCCATAGAATTCACACGTGAACTGCGCTCATTGTCTCACAACTATCGATTCCGGAAAAGGCGCAATAAAAAAGGGGTGAGGAGTTGTCTCCTCACCCCTTTGTGCGTCCCCGATGTCGCCATTATTGGATGGCGGCAAACATTTCCTTTATCGCCGGTGTCTTGAGCTTCTTGAGCGCTTTTGCCTCGATTTGTC
>DASTQY010000103.1:0-15634 GCA_035761525.1 Nitrospira sp.
ACTGCCCTTATGGGAGAGATCCGCTGCTCCGCTGCTGAAGATCTCAGCGATGCAGACTTCGTTCCTTCTACTCCCTTTCAGTTCCGGCGGCTAGGGAACATCCTAGGAGACGGTTCCTCAGATTAAACATAGATTGCACGCCGATACGCTTGTGCCTCGTGGTGGGGTGTCGAGAAATGCCTGAAGGCTGATGAGGTGCTGCCACGACTCAGGGAGGGTACCATGCAGCATGCCAAAGCATTCCACAGTTTCTCTGATGCCTGCGAACGGTTCGTCTCATCCATAGCCACGAACAGGTCGCTGTCGAATGATGAAGCACAAGTCATAGCATTCTATTGCAAGGAAATTCTCGAAAAGATAGAACCATGTTTGCATAAGCGTTCCCACGACATTTCGAGCGGAGCTTCGGAGGTAGGCCGGACGGCGAATACATAGTTCATCATGGTTGTGCTTGTATCTGTCGTCTTGAATGTCCCGGAGAGAGCAATGAGGTCGCGTACAAGTGGGTCTTCGTCATCTTCTCATGCTGTAGTAAAACGGCTCAACCTCATCATGGGTTGACAGCCAGGTTGAAAGCACCTTGACCGATGAAAATATGCTTGGTGAGCACATGTCCATGAACAAATGCGGCCGGTGTGGACGTCCGTGCTTGAGAAGGAGATCATCTTGACGAGTGAGCCATCGGGCCGGAGATGCATCACTGGTTACCACTGTAGCTCCGATGGCTACTCGAGCGTAATCCCTTTACTCTCACTCAGTCTCGAAGAGCTATCGATGCTGTACCGCCCAGATCAATTCCTTCTGCCTGGTAGGCATATACCCTTTTAGCCCGGAACGCGTCCAGTAAACCTTACGAGGCAGACGTCCTAAGGTCTGCACTCTTCACCTTGCATTGTATGAATAGGAGGTTGAATGCCGTCCCCCATGACTGTGTCTCTAGAAGTTCCCTATGCTGAGAACGAGCAACAATTTCTGGCTCTCGTGGTTCAGACCGCTGTCAAGACGTTTAGGAGTTTAAATGCTTCTCCTGCCGATGAGTCAGCATCGAAAACTTCCGTCGGGTCTATAGAAGCGCCGGCATGGTCTTCATCAATCAATGTGTCGGAAGACAGGGCGAAGAGAAGCTAAGCTTGACGCCGCTTTGTGCAAGGGCTCGATGACCCTGAAATGCGCCCCGAAAAGTGGTGCGTGGGTTTTTACAAGCGGGGCATGACTTCTCGAATGCCGCGATAAAGCTCTTCCACCGCTGCTTCCTTGGTTAAGAGCATATCGGCCCCGGCTCGGAGCATGGCCTCCTTGTTATTCGGCCCCGCGTTCACCGACAAACCGATCACTTTGATCTCGGCGTATCGCGCCTTAATTCGTGCTGTAGCCTCGATGCCGTTGAGTCGCGGCATATTAATATCCATCACGACGAGAGAGGGTCGGAGTTCATCCACCAACGCGATGGCTTCTTGGCCATCAGACGCTTCACCGACAATATGAATGTCTGAATGCGCCTCTAATACTGATCGCAAGCCCTCTCGCATCATCGCATGGTCGTCGACCAAAAGAACCGTCAGCCTCTGCTTCTCACTCGGTCGCGGCTTCTCTCGTGCACCCGGCTTCATCGCGCCGACCGGCACCGGTTGATCATAGAGGCGCGATTCGGACGTCTCGTTCTTGGTATCCTCAAGTGGAAGCAACAGCACAGCGGATGTTCCTTGTCCAAGGGCTGTTTCCACCTCCAACATCCCGCCGAACGCCTTCATCCGCTCGCGAATGGAAAAGAGTCCGAACTTAGGCGGCTGAGCACTGGCATATGGTTGAACAACGGCAGGATCGAATCCGCTGCCGCTGTCGCGCACCTCGATGCGTAGGGCTCTATTATCCCTCTTCATCTCCACACTCGCGTGAGTGGTTCCAGCATGTTTGACCACATTCATCAACAGCTCCCGCACCGATTGGAATAGGAGCACGGCTTGCTCTTCAGGGACAGGTATATGATCCACATGTACAGAGACGTGCAACTCACGTTGGCTCATCTGGTCGCCCAACCATTGAAGAGCAGCGGCGAGGCCGAACTCCTGCAGAACTGGGGGACACAGCTGGGCCACCAACGTTCGCGAATACGTCAGGGCTTCACTCAAGACATCATCAACCTGTTTCATCACATCAGCACAGGCAGGTATTGCGGCCGCCTGCTGCTTGCCCTGTCCTAGCCTGAGCTTGCAAAACACCAGCATCTGTTGGAGATGATCGTGCAATTCGGTGGCGATGCGCTTTCGTTCCCGTTGTTCGGCACGACCCACTTCTGCGGCCAGCGACCGCAGTCGATCTTGAGATTCCAGCAGTTCATGTGTCTTGACGCTCACGGCCTTCGTGAGCTCGTCGCTCCATCGTTGGAGACGATCCTGCGCCTCCTGAATGTCAGTGATATCGACATTGGCGCCCACATATCCGATCAGTTTGTCGTTCGACGCGAGGCGTGGCCTTCCGACCGAGCGCATCCATCGATATTGCCCATCAAAGCGTCGAAAACGACACACGGAGTCAAAGGGGAGGCGGTCTCGCATGGCATCAAAATACAACTGTAAGTAGTTCTCTCGATCGTCGTCGTGGATGTATTGTGCCCACTCGTAGTTGACTACATCCTCCTGTTGGCGGCTCCCGATGAATTCCAAATAGGCATGATTGACGAACTCGCAGCCATCCATTCCATTCATCCAAATTAAAACTGGCGCGCTGTCGGCGATGGTTCGAAATCTCATCTCGCTTTCACGCAAAGCGGCTTCTGTACGTTTTCTGGCACTAATGTCGGTCACCATAACGATGAAGCCAGCGATATGGCCTTCGGCGTCTCGATGGGGCGTATACACCGCGTGAATCCACTTTGTACCACCGTATCGGTAACGGGCTTCGGCCTCGTAATCGACCGTCTGGCCTTGAAGAGCTGCCTCCACATACGCCGCCATTGCGCCCCACGCTTCTGCCCCCACGACTTCCTGCATCGTCTTGCCCACGATGTCATTTCGGGACAGACCAAACCATTTCGTGTAGGCCTCATTACATGTGACATATCGGCGCTCGCGATTCACGTACGAGATCAGCGCGGGCACAGTATCACTGATGAGCTCCAGTTGCTCCTCGCTATGGCGTAACGCCTCCTCGGCCTGTTTGCGCTCGGTGATGTCGACATTGACCCCCAGCATTCTCTCTGGAGCCCCGTTCGCATCGCGGAAGATTTTTGCTCGAGCAAATAACCAATGGACGCTACCGTCATCCCAAATAACGCGAAAATCGTGCGTATATTCATTGGTAAAGAGCGCCCGGTCCATAGCTCGTTCAGCCTCAGAACAATCATTGGGATGGACACGCCCTAGCCAGGCCTCATAGGTGCCCTCGAATGACCCCGGCCGAAGCCCATACAGCGCTTCGAGTTCGACAGACCAGTAGTTCTTTCCGGTCTTGTAATTGTATTCGAATACCCCCCAGCGAGCCGCCTGCTGCGCGATCCGGGTACGCGCCTCGCTCTCACGAATGGCCTCTTCGGCACATTTGCGATCGGTGATATTTTGCTGCGTGCCCCACATTCGTACGAGAAAACCATCGTGGACAATGCCGACCATATTATTAAGAAAATACACCGTTTCCCCAAACACGTTGCGCTCCATCGATTCCATGTCGGTGGCCCGATACCCGGCCCGGACAATTGAAGCGAGAAACTCGCGCGCCGAAGGGTCTGAGGCGGGCAGCATGAAGTCCAGAGTCTTCCCGATGAGCCCTTCTGCATTGCTAAATCCATACATGCGTCCCATCGCATCGTTGCATTCGACAAGACGTGCCGAATCGTACATGCGCTTCACCTGCTCCTCTATCGGAAGAGCGACATCGACGGCCGGATCGAATTCCATTCGCCAGATGCCTTCCGAGCTGTTCTGGATAAAGGCTCGATATCGTTCTTCACTTTTCTGCAACGACGCTTCGGCTTGATGTTTGTAGAACGTGATCTCGAGCTGAGTGGCCAGGTCTCGCTCTTCGAAGGGCTTCAAGATGTAGCCAAATGGACCGATCGAACTGGCTTTTTTAATGGTCTCCTGGTCCGAATGCGCAGTCAGGAAAATCACAGGTATTTCCCGCCACCTCTTTAAGAGTTTGGCCGTTTGAATTCCGTCTAATTGGCCCTCTAGCCGGATGTCGAGGAGGGCAAGGTCGGGGCCTTCTATCTGAGCGAGTTCAATGGCTTCTTCTCCCGAGGAAACTGGGCCAATGACACGATAGCCAAGCATCTTTACTTTACTGGCGAGATGAGCCGCCAAAATGGCCTCATCTTCAACAATTAGGACAGAGAGTTGGTTCATACCGACCAACCAGTGGATGGGGAAAAGCGGGGCAAGTATAAGTGGGAGCCGGTCGTGGAAGGGCCTAGGGGAAACCCTGGCTAGAGATATCTATACCTTTCCTATGTTTGCGGTGCAGAAAACGGCTAACTCATTGACGGACTCCCGACCGGTGCTATAGTTCGAAAGCTAAATACCTAGAGGGGAATCCATGAACTACATCCGTATTGGGAAGAAAGCCCTGAATCTGGACCATGTCACGTATGCTGAAGTCCAGGTCTGGCAGGATGAGATGAGCGTCAAAGTGTATTTTTCCGGCTCGGCGAACAATGCGCCTGTGGTTTTTGCAGAAAACGAGGCCAAAGAATTATGGAAGTATTTGGAGTACGTTGCAGAAAAGCCTGTTGGATAGCCGACCCGACCAGTCAAATTGTCCGACTTCCCCCCTCGCGTCACAAGGCCCGCATTGCATACCCTCCGGAATGGCCTTCCACCGGTGCAGCAATCGGAACTTCTTTCCGATACTCACGATAGTAGGTCAGCACCTTCTGGACATAATGCCGAGTCTCCCTATACGGCGGAATTTGCTTGTACCGATCGACTTTTCCTTCTCCTGCGTTGTAGGCAGCCAACGCCAGACGCGTGTTACCGTGAAACCGGTCGAGAAGATACCGAAGATGCCGTGCTCCTCCAGCCACATTCTCATTGGTATCATAGAGGTTTCGCACGCCATGCCTCATGGCCGTTTCTGGTACCAATTGCATAAGGCCGACCGCCCCGGCTTTAGAGACGACAATCGGGTTAAACGAAGACTCGGCTTTCATGACTGCATACAGCAAAGCCGGATGTAGGCGATGGTTCCGGGCTGCCCGTATCACGGCGTGTTGTAATTCCGTACCTGAAGCCATTGAATTGCCGGGAGTTATCGCAGGAAGGTTGGAAATGTCGCTGTGTTTCACTTCTTCGTACAAGATCGGGACCTGTCCATAAAATCCGCTTTCGGCCACGGTGGAAGGTGTGATACCTGAGCCCACAGTGCCTGCGATGATCAACCACAGAGAGATCAACTGACTGCTTCTGGTCTGCTTTTCATTCTTGTTCATGTCGTCCTCCAAGAGACACTTCCCGCTTCCTTTCAACCATCTACCTGATCCCCTATCCGCAGTTTTCGTGCCCCTGATGGGCACCCTAAAATCAATACATTCTCCTTTAACAATAACAACTTAGGCAGTTCATGCCCTCCCAACTTTTGTAGGGATGGCACGGTGCGCTGATTCCATATAATGTCTGTCGAACGCAATTTGCGTCTTTAACAGGGCGAGGCCGGTCATCGGAGTATGGGGAGGGCAAGGCATGAAAATCCGCTACAGCGAACGGGTCCTTACCGATTTCCCCGTCATTTTTGCTGGTGATGCCTATGTCGGCGAGGGTGTGGTCAGTAACGTCTCAGTGCCAGGATGTGAGATCCTAAGCAACAAGCCGGTAGAACCAGGCACCTATCTCGAGATGAAACTCATGATGCCTGACAGCGGACCTTCACTCAGCGTAGGTCTGGCCAAGATTCGTTGGTGCAGGGGACGTCGGTTTGGGGTGGAATTTATCCGCATGCCAGGTGGCGATCAGGTCCGCCTGGGGCGACTCGTGAAGCAGCAGCGTGTCTTACGGCCGACTGCTCGACTACACCACTCGTGAATGCTACACTTCCTCTTAGGCTCTTGGAGCTCTCGTCATGACCGGTCGTCTTTTACTGCTCTTATCTTGCATTCTGTTCTCCGGCTGCGCGGAGCCGTTTACCGTATTTCACAGCCAAACGGGCGAACAGATTCTTCTGGGCCGTCGTTCCTTTTCTTATGATGACTGTCTTTCATCCATCCGTGAGGAAGCCAACCGCCTCGGAATGACTCTTCGTTATGTGCACGTGCGAGGATCGGTGATCGGCCGGTCTTTGCTCTGGCCCTTCGAACCAGGCTACGCCTGTGAAGCGGCCGCCGGACCTGAGGGACACCCCAACGGCATTTACTACAATGTGCCTCCCCGGGTGCCTCAAGGATAAATCTCCTTCCTTACCTTCTTCGTTCAATACAAATTGTAAAATTCGACTCATCAGGAGTTGAGTTGTTGACAAGCGAACCGCGATCGCAGTATTACTGCACAACGACAGTATCACGCCTGATGAAACACCTGCTCGTGCATCCGTCAGAACCTCTTCCACTCACCTGAAAGGAGCCGGCCTGCGTGGAACCAGGCATCAACGCGTTTCCGTCTGTAATCGTCCGTCACAGCTTGGATCGACTGGCCTCATTCGTCGTCTCATCATCTCAAAGGAGTCATCATGGAAGATCTCGTGATTGAAGAAGAAGGCGCCTCCTCAGCATTGAAGATCACCCTCGGAGACTTCCTCGTGTTCATCAACTGGATGAATCAAACCGAGAAGGCGCTTGAGCGAGGCGAAGCACTGCCCACCACCCCTGATCTAGATTCAGGGAAGGTGAAGGGGTGGATTCAACTCGTGCAGCGTTTGGAAGAGCGTTTTCGCCGGAGCGAAGAAAAAAAGATCGCTCTCGAAGCCAACGTCATCGCACAAGAGGCACAGCTCGGGCAGTTGCTGACGCATTTGCATGCCAACATTGCCTCGCTCTACGACAATCTTGGGCAGGCTAAGAAGGCCGAAGAAGTTCGTCGGCGCGCCGAGGCGTTGCACGCCACCTGACGGGGGCCCTCCGGGGCAGCCCGTTAGACCGTCTCTCATTCACCACGGTTCTTTTCCGACCTGAGTGACAGGGGTTGGTGTCCCTTGACGCCCTGACATGATGATTCCCACATTTTACTTCTCGCCTAGCAGCCGTTAGCTATAATCAAACTCAGTAGCGGTACATGCCTGTCAGGTCGAAACATCGGCCTGGAATGTCCAAGTTTTAGAGCCGGATTTTTGCACGATGATTAGCGTTCTCTTGATTGAAGACAATGACGTCGATGCTCGCTTGACGCAGGACTTGCTGGCGGAGTGGAGCGTCGAAGAGTTCAAAGTCACACATGCAAAGACGCTCTCCGACGGACTGGCATACATCGATAAGGGCCGCTTCGATGCAATTCTGCTCGACCTCTCGCTTCCCGATGCCTTTGGCCTGCCAACCGTGCGACAAGTTCATGCCACCAATCCCTCCATTCCCGTCGTCGTGCTGAGCGGGGTAAGCGACCAATCGCTCGCCCTTCAGGCCGTGCAGCAAGGAGCCCAGGATTATCTCGTCAAAGGTCAAGGTCATCCTGAGCTGCTGGCTCGATCGGTGCGCTATGCAATCGAGCGGAAACGCTCGGAAGAGCGGTTAACGTATCTCGCTCAATACGATCAATTGACGGGGCTCGTCAACCGTACGCTATTTCGCGATCGCTTAATTCAAGCCATGGCCAGGAGTAAGCGCCTTCAGCAACCGCTGGGCCTGATGCTGTTGGATTTAGACCGCTTCAAGTCAGTGAATGATACGCTCGGCCACGATGTCGGTGATGACCTGCTCAAAGCTGTTGCGGAGCGATTGAAAGGATGCGTTCGCGAGGTCGATACCGTCGCACGCATGGGTGGGGATGAGTTTACCATTGTTCTGGAAGGCGTCGCGTCCGAGCAAAGTATCGTGGTCGTCGCCAAGCGGATTACCGAGTCCATCACGTCGGTCTTTCCGCTCAAGGGGCAAACGGTCTCCGTCGGAATCAGTATCGGGATCACGGTATATCCCCACGACGACCATAGCATCGACGAGCTCCTCAAACATGCCGACTCCGCCATGTATCGAGCGAAGCAGCAAGGTGGCAGCGGCTTTGCGTTCCATGAGGCCTCGGGGTACAACCACGCCGCCACCTATTCGACATCCCGACCCTCCGCATTCCAATAACACCGCCTAGCACTAGCCCTGTCAGCGTCCGATTTCCGAAAGCGGCTCCTCAGTGATGTGCAGAGCCCCGCGAGGGTTCGGCACTACAACGTTCGCCCCGGCCAGACCATCCGGAGGGGGCAAAAGACGACTATCAGGAGTCGCCACCACGCCCCAATGCATATTGTCGGTGCATACATTGTCCACAAGCAGCGCTTCGGCGTGATGGAAGAACAGCATGCCGCTCAACCAGTTATCAGAGCAGCGATTGCGTACAAGCTCAGGACGGCTTCCCCGATCCCGTACTGCGATACCAAAATGATGATTGCCGCGGCAGACGTTGTCTGCGACACGGGGCTGCGCACCTGCAAAGACAAAGATGCCCGATTCCCGGTTGCAACTGACCTCATTGTCGATAAAGGCCGGCCGACATTCAGGCCCGTAAATCACTACGCCAGATAAAATGCCCTCTGTGGCCCGGCACGACGTGATCGTGCAGGAAGAATCCAACACATTGATGGCCGAATGTTGGTCGCTTCCCACATACCGGAATGTCAGGCCAGAAATGCGGCCACCAGGGACCCGCTGCAGATAGAGCGGCCCCCCGAGTCGTGAATAGATCTGGACCGCGTCTCGCCCCGCCCCCGTTAACAAAACCGGCCGAGCAGAAATAAATATTTTGTCTTCATAAATGCCGGCCCGGACAAACACTTGGTCCTGATCACCGGCGTCCTTCAACGCCGCGCTCGGCCGAGGATAGACATTAGGATCTTGCCAATCGACAATTAATGTTTTCCCCCCGAGCGGATTCGGCGGAGGACTTGATGTCGCCGGCTGGGATTCCACGCTCATCGCTTGCTCACCCCCACATTGGATCAATCAGAGTTTTCGCCCCATCATGTGGAACAACCCGTTTGAGCTTGTCAAGTCTCCGGGGCGTACAAAACTGGTCGTGTAAGGCCTTATCAATCAACCGGGCCGTCTGAACGCCCGACGAAGCACCCGTTATTGCATCAGTTTTTCCCTGACCGGCGTACCCCGCCGTGGCATGTGGATTGCGACTTGGTGTCATGGCTTGGCAGGGGCCGCGGACACTGGAGGCGCATCGATGAAAACACTCGCACTTGTTCCACTGGGAATCCTCGCAAGTCTGGTCATGATCGCGGGACACCCCACGAAGACCCTGGCCGCTCCATCACAAGTTCAGGACACTTCTCGTCATCTTTACGACCGCGTGATGGAAGAGTTCAAACATCGGGACTATGAAGCCGCACTGGCCGGTTTTCGTTTGTTCCTCGAACTGCACGGCCAAACTTCGTTGGCCGCGAATGCTCAGTACTGGGTCGGTGAGTGTCAATTCCGTATGGGACGATACAAGGAAGCTTTGAATGCGTTCTACAACGTCGTGTCCTACTACCCGCTGAGTCAAAAACTGGCAGCCTCCACATTGAAGATCGGGCAAACCTACACAAGACTCAAGGATCACGAAAAGGCCCGGATGATGTATGAGCGAGTGGTTGACCAGTATCCGGACAGTCCCGAAGCCGAGGTAGCGAGAAAAGCCATCGAGGTGGAGGCGGCCAAAATCGAGCCTTCACTGCCTCCAGTGAATGAGTGACGGTCTCCGCGCGTCACTCGAGATCACTCACACCCAAAAGCTGCTCGAGTTCCTGAACCGTGTAGGAGGGTTGTGCTTTCAACGTCGTCACTCGGATGCCGGCCGAGTGAAGGATCCGCTGAACTTCGCGACCGTTGGTGGATCTATCCGGATCGGTTGGAGACTCCTCGTCCAACTGCACGACCTGTTCAACCACACGCGAGCCCGGATGAACGAGGGCAAAATCAGCACGTTTAAGCGCCAGGTGTCGCAGCACCTGGATCCGCGCGTCGCCTGCCGCTTCTACCATGAGAAATTTCCAGAGGGGAACTTGAGCGAACACCAGGTAGCGGTCCTCCACGGCGAGTCGAATAAGATTGTAGAGGAGTAACTCCTTCTCGGCCAGTAGCGGCTGGGGCCGCAATACTACCCCCAACGGGAGAGTAAATGGTCCCGCGGAATGTGCCTTGCCTGACCATCCGGAAACAATCCGCCACAACAGGAACACCAGTACAGCAGCAATGAGTGCAATGAAGGGCGTATCAATTGCAGCTTGTCTCATGCGCGAAAATGCTTCATCCATCCCGGGGCGGCCGGCACGATCGCACCTAACAGCACAGGATGCTTCGCTCCGGTCACCGAAGGAATGTTGCCGGACTGACTCGTCACCGTCAGATACGCAAGCACGGCAAAGGCCACTGCTTCGAACGCTTTGCTGTCCCATCCCAATGAGTCAAAGGTGCTGACCGGAACGGCCCCAAACACTGCGGTCAGTTGATCCATGACGGCCCGATTGCGTACACCGCCGCCGCCGACCACCACCTCATCGATAGTGCCTTTAATCCATCGCCGGGCTGTGCCGACTGCCTTCGCAGTCCATAGACTGCAGGTCGCCAGGAGATCCTCGATCGACAGACCTCGTTGTTTTTGGACTGAGACGAGTTCATCAATGAGTGAAGGGCCGAAGGCTTCTCGGCCTGTTGACTTAGGCGGACGGCGAGAAAGAAAGGGATGAGCAAGCAGTTTCCCCAGTAGTCGCGGGTCCGCTCGCCCTTTCAGGGCCAGCTTGCCGTCACGGTCCATCGCGATACGTCCATTGGTCGCTCGGTTGACCAGGCCATCCAACACCATGTTGGCCGGGCCGGTATCGAACGCGAGAACGCCGCTCCATTCCCCTCCACGAGGAACGTATGTGACGTTGCTGATCCCGCCAAGATTGACGATCAGTCGCGAGCGCTGTGGATGTCTCAACAGCAAGGCATGGACTGCCGGGGTTAGCGGCGCGCCTTGCCCTCCCGCCGCCATATCGCGCGGACGAAAGTTCGCCACGGTGGTGATTCCCGTCCGCTCGGCGATGACGGCCGGTTCCGCTATCTGAAGCGTGGAGCGGATCGCGCCGGCGCCTCCCGCGTGAATTCCCTGAGGAAGATGATGCACGGTTTGACCATGCGAGCCGATCACCGCGATGTCCGCCGGGCTCAACTTTGCTTGGCGAATGACGCTTAGTGCCGCATCGGCAAACCATTCGCCCAACAGGGCATTGAGGTGACAAATTTCCGCAACGGTACCTGAGACGGATGCAGCAAGAATCCGTTGTTGGAGAGATCGAGGGTAGGAAAGGGTCTGCGCCGCGAGTGCCCGGGCGCGGAGCGATAGCCCTCGACCGGAGACTTCTACAAGCGCCGCATCAACGCCATCACCGGACGTCCCTGACATCAGGCCTACAATCTTCATTCGCTTCCTCTGCACCGTGGGACTGCTACGCTAATAGAACTTCAGCGCCTGGTCAAGCCGCACACAACCAATTGAGCCATGCGGACGCGTTGACATCCAAGAAACCTCGATGCTACGGTCCCCGCCCATGTTCTCCGGATCTTTCTGGACGTGGTCCTTCGCAATCCTGGCGACTTCCTGGCTGACGTGCTCCGCTTCCGTCGCGGTTGCGACGTCGTCCGAGCCCGTAAACGTGGTCGTCACGATTCCGGTCCTCAAAGATCTGGCCGAGCAAGCGGGAGGACCCTACATCCGCGTCACCTCACTGCTGAAAGGCTATGAGAACGAACACACCTATTCGCCGAAGCCGAGCGATCTTATCGCGGTGCGAAAAGCCAGACTGTTGTTTGAAGTCGGTCTAGGGCTCGAGGTATGGGTGACCAATCTCGTCAAGAACGCCGGCAGCGCCTCTCTGCGGATTATCACAACCTCAAAAGGGATCGGCATCATGCGGGACGATCAGGAGCCTGTCGAGGCACACCACAGCCTGGCACATGAACAGGCCAATCCCCACGTATGGATGGACCCCGAGAACGCCGCGACGATGTTGCGGCACATCACCGACGCACTGATCGAAGTGGATCCGGACCATGCGCACGAGTTCCGTCAGAACCAGGCAGCCTACCTCAAGCGCTTGGATCTCATTCGGGATGAGCTGACCGAGCGTGTCCGCAAGCTGCCGGACAGGCGTTTCGTGGCGCATCATCCCGCCTGGCCATACTTTGCCAGACGCTTCGGTTTTCAGATCGCGGGAACCATTCAAGCACAATCAGGTAGCGAACCTTCGGCAATGCACATCCAGCATCTTATTTCGACCATCAAGAAACAGCGGATTAGGGCGGTGGTATCGGAAATCCAACTGAGCCAGAAGCTTCCCGAGCTCTTGGCAAAGGAAACGGGCATCCGGATCGTCGTACTCACCACACTTCCCGGCGGTATCCCCCAAACGGAGACGTATCTCGACATGCTCCGTTATAATGTGCTCCAATTGGCCAACGCGCTCGAGGCCGCTTGATCTCGGCCGCCCGGTGCGATCGTTTCCCGGAGCGCCGGAGGGACACACCTCTCGTGTCAGCATCCTCAGACACTATCATTCAATTTGACCACGCCACATTCGGATTTCCTGGCGTCATCGCTTTGAAGGATCTTTCTCTTGCAATTCAAGCGGGGGAGTTCATCGGGGTCATTGGACCGAACGGTTCAGGCAAGACCACTCTCTGCAAAGCCGTTCTCGGCCTGATGGCGCCCGTTGAGGGGAATCTTCGCATCTTCGATTGTGCCTGCGATGAACTGCGTTGTCACCATCGTGCGAAGATTGGATATTTGCCGCAGAAGGGCGTCGTGGATCGGAATTTCCCGGTGACGGTGCTCGAGACGGTCATGATGGGACGTTATGGAGCTATGGGGCTGCTCAAACGGCCCGGCACGACCGATCGTCTGATCGCTATGGAAGCGCTTACCCATGTCGGAATGGAACGGCACAAACATACGGCATTGGGCCATTTGTCCGGAGGCCAGCAACAACGGGTCTTTATTGCCCGTGCCCTGGCGCAGCGGCCACAGGTGTTGCTGCTCGACGAGCCGACGACAGGTCTCGACATGACGACTCAACACAATGTCATCGAACTGATCGAGCATCTTCACCAGGAATTGCGCCTCACAGTCCTGCTTATTACCCACGATATCAACATGATTCGCTCACGAGTGGATCGCTTGATCCTTCTGAAGACCCGCCTCTATGCCGCCGGTCCCCCGGCCGAGGTGCTCAAGCCCGACATCCTCCGTGAAGTGTACGGCAAAGACCTCGTGATCACCGACAAGGACCTGATCATTGTCGAAGACTACCATCACCACCACTAAGGATTAATAACAAAGCCTGTGCTGGAGCTCCTTTCCTACGACTTCATGCAGCGCTCATTGTTCGCCGCAGCGATGGTCGGAGCGCTCTGCTCGGTCATCGGTGTCTTTGTCGTCTTGCGCGGGCTCGCTTTCGTCGGGGCAGGGACGGCCCATGCGGCATTTGCGGGCGTGGCTTTGGCCTATTTGATTGGCTGGCCGCCGTTGGTGCTCGCGATTCTTTTTGGACTCGTCACCGTCTGGATCACAGGCTGGGTCGAAGAAAAAGGGACGATGAAGCTCGATGTGTCGATCGGGATTTTATACACCACGACGATGGCACTGGCGATCCTCTTCATCGGCTTGATGAAAACGTACAATGCCGAGGTGTATGGCTACCTCTTTGGGAACGTCCTCGCCGTGACCGCTGAGGAACTGCGAACGATCTCTGCTTTGAGCATTGTCGTGCTGGGTATTATTCTGTTGTTCTCAAAGGAATTGTATTTCATCGCGTTCGATCAGGAGATGGCAGAA
Organism: Nitrospira sp.; assembly: GCA_035761525.1. Taxonomy (GTDB): domain Bacteria; phylum Nitrospirota; class Nitrospiria; order Nitrospirales; family Nitrospiraceae; genus Nitrospira_C. The sequence goes on from DASTQY010000103.1 coordinate 13,923, forward strand.
GCGTCCGGTGTGCCGGCCAGGATGATGTTTTTCTTGCTGCTGACTCTCGTTGCCTTCACGGTGGTCGTATCCCTCAAAACTGTCGGTGCGATTTTAGTGTTTGCCATGGTACTGATCCCCGCATCGACCGCCTATCAGTTGACACATAGTCTCTCGACGCTGACTTGGTATTCCGTGATAATTGGAATCACGTGTGCCGTAGGTGGTGTGTTGCTCTCGGCGGTATGGGACATCCCGTCAGGGCCGGCCATCGTGCTCCTGTCCACCTTCCTATTCTTCCTGTCAGTGGTGCTCTCGCCCAAACGGCTACGTCGTTCCATTAGCAACGTGTAGACACAGCTGCCATTGAAAATTTGCTTGCCTTCTGACTTGAGTTCAACGAGTATTGATTTTACGTAGCTGACAGGAGATAAGTAGGTACATTCGTCATTCTTACGGACAGGAGGTGCTATGAGGTCGGTGATACAGCGAAGGTTGAACGGGATGCGTATCTTGTGGATGGGTCTGCTGGTGACAGGTCTTTGGATTAACTCTGCCTATGCCGTCGATATGAAAATGCAGGACGGCGGTATTGAACCTGGGAAGGTCGTATTGGGTATGAGAGCGGGTTTTGCGCCGTTGACCCAGCAATTGACGCCCGGTACGTCCACAGATGTCGGGTCCCTCGTCAACTTTCAAGCCATGTACAGCCTCAATAACTGGTTCCTGATCGGCATGATGGTTGAATGGGAACGTCACAGCATCAGTACTGAGGGGGGTTTTGACATAGGACACCAGGATACGGTGTCGGTGTTACCGACCGTTGAATTGCGCCCTGTTCGGTTCGGCCCCATCAGTCCCTACGTCAATATGAGCTTTGGCGTCAACGTGAATAGCTTCGGAGAGGACAGAGCCATCGCTGGCAATCGCATTTCACCGAGTAATACGTTTGCCTGGCGCCTTGGATGGGGAGCCGACTGGATGATTACAAAACAATTCGCGTTGAACGGAGAAATGGCCTACAAGCGCAATGACGGACACGCAACCGTTACAGGTCCCGGTCCCGTTGGTGGTGGCCGCGTGGATGATTGGAATGCGTCTTCGTTTGGATTCTTGTTTGGCGTAAAAATGTTCTTCTGATGATCACTGAATCTGCGCAGAGTCTGCTTTACGCAGCTCTGCGCAGGTCACGCGAGGAGAGAACCAGAGAAGTTATTCCTGCCTGGCCTGCTTCGAGCGGCTCCAGACCATTCCCGTCTGCTCCTTGGAACTAAAACCGAGTTTTCCGTAGAACGACGGGCGACGCGTGCACAGCCAAAACAGCTCGACGCGTTTGAGCCGAGGATGGTTGAGAATGCGTTGAACGATGTCCGAGCCGATCCCTTGCTTTTGGTAAGCCTTGTCTACGATTACGTCCCAGATCGTGGCTCGATACACGAAATCCGTCAGCACGCGGCCGAATCCCACGAGTTGATCGCCATCCCAGGCGCACAACGCGAGGTCGGTATGGCGCAGCATATCCTTGGCATCGTCCAGCGTGCGATCCTTTGCCCATGGGGCCTGATGAAAAAGCCGCAACAGCTGTGACGCTTCAAGTTCTTTCTTCTCGGAGAATGTAACAGCGGTCTTGAGGGCGGCGGGCATCTTATACTAGAGTATCCTCGCAACTCAGGGGATGATGGGCCTTAGTGTACGAGGAATGCGATGGCAACGCAAGTCCGTAGCTGCCCCAA
>DASTQY010000104.1:0-7956 GCA_035761525.1 Nitrospira sp.
TCGATGGCGAATCGGTGGCGACTTTTCTTCATGAACATTCGAACCCTTTTGACTTGCTTGTAACGGCAGACGTCCCTTCCGTGGTGGAATTCGGCGCGGGTGATTTATCGTTTGCCACCGAACTCGCCGACCTGTACGCCCCCCGGATCTGTGAGCATAATCGAACGCTCCTGCTCCATTGCATCGACCGTCTCAGTCCACAGTCCAAATTGGGCGGTCCGTTGCATCCAAGCCAGGACCGGTTGCAGGCGCTTCGTTCGAGAGCCGACGTCTCGTTTCAATTTTTCGGGGATCAGGACATGTGCGGCTTCGATGAGCTGGCCGAAGCCGGACGGCTCGCGTCTCGATACGCCGTGGCCGTCTGTTGGGCTCCCGCGACTCCTACATTTGCCTACGAACCCACGCGGCTTTCCCCTGAAGTGATTCAGCGCGAACTGGAACGAACGAAGGGACCGTACCGTCACGCGCAGTACGCAGGTGAGCCGGCCCTCGAAGTGCAAAATGGAGATCGGACGCTCCTGTTTCCACCATGGAAGTTCGACATCCATGGCCCCCTCGTCTTATTAAATCTTCTGGCGCGCGGCGGCCACCTGGGCGTTCTAGGTGCGGTCGACAATCAGGTGTTTTGGGAACTCCTGTCGCAACTGTTGGAAGATGAACGGTACCGCCCAGAAAACGAGCCCTTTACTCCCGAAAATCTGCCCGTCATCTTCAACACCGTTTACGAGCCGCTTGCGACACTGCCGATCGGCGAAAGCCTCGAGCTGGCAAGCTGTGGAACACTTCGTCGTAGTATCCCGCGCGTCTTGCCCTCGCAACGACTGCCAGAAATCTATCGGTTCCGTTCCGTGTTGATTCGGCGTGGCGCATGCTTTCCCGGCGTGCCTGCCAGCTATACGGCGAGACGGTTCTCTGACATGGTCGAAGAAGCCTCTCCCTGGATGATGACACTCGTTCCCGCTGACTAAAATCTCCCTTCGGGGCGGTCATCACCGCGTAAATTCGTCGAAAAATTGACCGTCAATAGACCCTTTGTTACACTTCAGCGGTGTCACACAACCACATATTCTCCAGCCACTAGAGCCAATAATCTGACATGAACGTCCCCAAACCTTTTCAAGCGATTCAGGACAATATTGCCCGAGTCATTAAGGGCAAGGACCATGTCATTGAGATGGCCATCGTGTGTCTTGTGGCGCGCGGACATTTGCTGCTCGAAGACGTACCAGGAGTCGGCAAGACCACCCTTGCCCATAGCTTGGCCCGTTCGCTCGATTGCTCGTTCAAGCGGATTCAATTTACCAGCGATCTCCTACCCTCCGATATTGTAGGGGTGTCCATTTTCAACCGCCAGCATCAGGCATTTGAATTTGTCCCAGGGCCGATTTTTGCGAATATCGTGCTGGCCGACGAGATCAATCGCACGACGCCCAAGACACAAAGCAGCCTCTTGGAGGCGATGAGCGAAGCACAAGTCTCCGTGGACAACCAAACGCATCCCCTGAAACAACCCTTCATGGTCATCGCCACACAGAATCCTGCCGAATATCACGGCACGTTCCCACTGCCCGAATCTCAACTGGATCGATTTTTGATGCGCTTACGCATCGGATATCCGTCATTGGAGGAGGAGCGCAAGGTCCTTAACCGCCCTTATGCGCTGCATCCTGCGGACAGCCTCGCGCCGGTGCTCACTGCGCAGGACGTGCTGGAATTGCAGCGGCGGATCGAGGAGGTGCATATGGATGAGAGTGTCAGCGAATATCTGCTGGCTATTGTCCATGCAACAAGGCACAGCGAGCTCCTGTCTCTCGGCGTCAGTACCAGAGGAGCCTTGGCACTCAACAACGCCTCGAAGGCCCTGGCACTTGTGCGCGGCCGCGAGTATTGCCTGCCCGACGACGTCAAAGAATTGGCCCCGATCATATTGTCTCATCGTGTCATGCTAAGCCGAGCGCAAGGTATGCGGGCTCAAAGCTTTGAACAGGCCGAGCGCATTGTCCTCGACATTGTCGAAACGATTCCCGTCCCCGTGTGATGCTGCAGGACGGCATGCCTGTGACGAAGGCATTCGGGCACATTCCCGCCGTCCGCATCCGATCCCGCCTGCACTATCTGGCAACCCGCCGTTCCATCCGCCTCACCTCTGAAGGCGTCCGGTTCTTACTGTTCACCATCGGCATCGGCGTCGCAGCCATCAACACAGGCAACAATCTTTTTTATCTCTTGCTGGCGATGATGCTCGGCCTCGTGGTGATTTCCGGCCTCCTGTCCGAGCACTGCTTGCGCCGGCTCGAGTTTCATCGCCATCTCCCTGATTTGATCATGGCGAATGATCCAACGACCGTTACGCTCTCGGTCACGAATCACAACCGCTGGCTGCCGAGTTTCTCTCTACGCCTGTCCGATGTGGTGAGCGGACAGCAACTTGACCGGGGCCTGTTCATTGATCACTTGGCGGCGCAACGCTCTGTCCTACTTTCTTACCCGATCGTAGCGAGCACCCGCGGCAAGCTGTATCTCGACTGCGTGAGAGCGGAAACGCTTTTTCCCTTCGGCCTGTTTCTCAAGCGGGCACTCTATCAGGTCCCCGCCGAAATTCCCGTCAGTCCGCCGATCAGACCGGTCTCTCTTCGCTTCGTCGATGAAATGGTCAGCGAGGGACAAGGCCTGTCGCTTCCCCGCCGCGGACATGGAACGCAGTTGTACAACTTACGGCTCTATCAGCCCGGCGATGATTCGCGGGCAATTCATTGGATGACCACTGCCCGAACCTCTACCCTGATGGTCAGGGAAACCGAAGCCGAGGATCAACGGCGAATTACGATTGCGCTTTCGACGCTCGCACCGGACGAGCGAAATACGCTGTTCGAACACAGCGTGACCCTGGTCGCATCGCTTCTCTGGCACTTGTCTCAGAGATCCTATCCGCTCCGCCTGATCGTCCATGAAGCGGATTCCGGGCTGGGATGCGGTTCTGATCATCTGCTCGCCATGCTGCGTCTACTCGCTCTTTGTGAACGACGTGCTCCTGATTCCGCAGGTCCTACACTCTTCAATCCCGTCCTGACATTGGGCCACGACGCCGAGCGCGGTTACACGGTTGTTGTCCTGCCGTGGAGCGATCCCGAGGCTCCAGCGGCTGTGTCCGCCGATCGCGTGCTTCATGCTGCCCACATTGAAGGACTCACCCATGGTTTTTAACCAGGCCTGTCGGTTCAGTACGATTGTCCTGGCGGCGACGGCGTTGGCCGGATTGCTGTTCGCACGCAGCGTGCCGATTTGGCTCGCCATTCTGACACTCACAGTCCTTGTCTTCGCGATCCTACAGACGTTCGGATGGCCGGCGGCCAAAACAGTCCTCAGTGGCCTCCCCGCTCCACCGTCCGTTTGGAACAGCCTGTTGATTGGCGCCTTCGTTTTGTTTCTGCTGGACCTGACGGTCATATCGCGCGAGTTGCTTCCGGCAGGCATTCACTTCCTTGTCGTACTTCTGAACGTGAAGCTCATGACGCTGCATGATCGCCGCGACTACCGTCACCTCTACGCCATTTCCCTGATGGCAATTCTGGCATCGGCCGCCTTGACGACGGACGTCTGGTACGTATCTGTTTTTGTTGTCTATCTGCTGGCAGCGGTGTGGAGTCTGCTGCTGTACCATTTGACCGGCGGGCCACTCGCGGCCAATCCGGCCGTCGCGCAGGTCTCGTCGCGCGGCACTTCGTTCATCACGAGCAGATTTTTCTGGCTGACCAACGGCATCGCCGTTCTCACCTTTCTTTTCACCCTTGTCATTTTCTTCATCCTCCCCCGGATCAGCGTGGGCGTTCTGCAAAAGCCCAAAGGAGAGGGCTTGCGGACAACGGGATTTTCAGAACGAGTTGATCTCGGCATGATTGGCTCGGTGAAAGAAGATCGCCAAATTGTGATGCGCGTAGAGCTGCCAGATCAGACAGACACGGGTAAAGAGCGATTCTACCTGCGAGGTCTTGCCTACGATCAATACAACGGCCGATCATGGAGCTCCGCTAGCCGGCAGCGTCGAAGTCTAGGGAGCATTGCCGATGGCGTATTCGCAGTCCGCTCCGGCGCCAACCGGACCGGATACGGGCTGTCGGAGCCGTTGCGGCAAGATATCCTGCTCGAGGCCCTCGACACGTCAGTGTTGTTTGCGGCTCCGTTCGCCGAGTATGTAAGTGGAGACTTTATCGGCATCCATGTGGACAGTATGGCCGGTCTCCACCTGCCGTACACATCTTCGTCCCGCATACGGTATTCCGTCGTCTCGCGCGAACACCGCATTTCGTCGGAGGACAGGGCCGCTGCTGAACTCGAGTACGCGTCGGCCATACGAGACCGCTATCTCCAAATTCCTGAAGGGTCCGATCAAGTCAGGGATTTGACGCGCCGAGTCACTGAGTCAGCCGCCACTCCTCATGAAAGAACCACCGCCGTCCTCAATCACCTGCTGTCCGAGTATCAATACAGTCTGGACGCAGACACGACGACATCCCTTCATCCGATTGACGACTTCCTGTTTCGTCGAAAGACCGGGTATTGCGAGCACTATGCGACCGCAATGGTCATCATGCTCCGCACTCTCGGCGTACCAGCGCGTTTAGTGACGGGCTTTCTCGCAACGGAGTGGAACGAATTCGGAGGCTATTACACAGTCCGGCAGCGCGATGCCCACGCGTGGGTTGAGGTCTTTTATCCGCATTCCGGATGGATCACACTTGACCCCACACCGACTGCGGCCTCCATCCCATCACCGTCAATATGGGAAGGGTTTCAGCGGCTTGGCGAATCAATTCGTCTGTACTGGGACCGGGCAGTCATCCGGTACAGTGCCAGAGATCAACTGGCAGTCATTCACAGTCTTCGTGAAGGCAGTGATTCCGCACGTGATGCCGTCAGTCGGTGGACCGTCGCGCTTGGAGCGGCCGCACTCCAACTCATGCGTACATGTATCGGCCAAGTGCAGACTTCGCATCCGATCATGGCTTGGGCATTGCTCTTTGCCTTGGTCATTGCCCTGTCAGCATTGATATTGGCCGTTCGTCATCGATGGTCGCCTGGACACTTCTCACGAGGCATCCCCGTAAGGAGGCAGCAACAGATTGTGCAGCACTATAGAAGCATGCTACGGATCGCAGCACAGCGCGGAATTCGCATTGCACCGTCCACGACACCCACTGAACTTACGCAACACGTCAGACAGTCATGGTCTGAGGCCGAAGCAGCCGTCGTCGAGCTCACAGCACTCTATTGCCGGGGGCGCTTTGGCAACTCGTCGCTCTCCGGTGAAGAACTTCTTCGGGCCGTTGACCAAATCCGCGCTCTGCAACGACTCGCGCGGGCATCTCAGTAGCGACACTGCACTGGCGGTCACCTTCGCTTCCTCTACTCTATTTCTCCGTATTCTCCGTCCAAACCGACAGCATCACTTTCACAGGTCCGCGGAGTACCTCTGGAGCCTCCAAACAGCACTTGCTGCCCTCTTGCATGAGGTCCGAATAACGCTATGACTGGAAAGGAATGAACCGCTGGAGGTGTCCATCCGGCGGCGCAATGAAGAGAGCTTCGCCGATGATCCGCAGGCAAGAGCAAGGTTTGGAGCGGGAAAAGGGATTTGAACCCTCGACCCTCGCCTTGGCAAGGCGATGCTCTACCACTGAGCTATTCCCGCTCTGAAAAGGGTGGTGGAGGAGTGGCGGATTCTACTCACCAAGGCTGGGACTGTCAAGCAACGCCAACGGTTACCTGCGGCGTCTTTTTCCGTTACAACGCCTCTCCTGCGCTACGAAATGGTAACGCTTCATGCTATTACCATAAGCCATTAATAAAATAAGAATTTATTGCAATCTGACCGGTGCCTACCTGTTGAGCGATACACCTGATACCCATCCGGCCAAGGAAGAGAGCCTCATGAGGCGACCTTTAACAGCCATTTTATTGCATCATTTCGCCTAGATACCGTAATAGCACTCAATATCTTAAGCCCGCCGGTTATGGTGCGCATCTTGCCAATAAGATGGCCCTATGATGCTGCAAACCTCATGGACCTTGGACCAAGTCAGGTACCTGCTTCATACGGGCAACCGGCATCAGATTTTGAGACGAAGGGAGGTGGGACAAGCAGTGGTTGTATTCGGTGTAGGCACGTGGGCTCTAGGGGAGCCCTCAACTTAGGAGGTGTCACCAATGTTTCTGTCACGCAGACAGTTTTTAAAAGTCTCCGCTGGGACGGTCGCCGCGGTGGCGGTGGCCGATAAAGTCCTGGCGTTGACCGCTCTGCAGCCGGTCATCGAGGTGGGCAACCCCCTCGGGGAATATCCGGACCGGTCGTGGGAGCGGGTCTATCACGACCAGTATCGGTATGATTCGTCGTTTACGTGGTGTTGTTCGCCGAACGATACCCACGGCTGCCGCGTCCGAGCGTTCGTCCGGAACGGCGTCGTCATGCGGGTCGAGCAGAATTACGACCACCAGACCTATGAAGACCTCTACGGCAATCGCGGGACGTTTGCCCATAACCCGCGCATGTGCTTGAAGGGGTTCACCTTCCACCGCCGGGTGTACGGCCCGTATCGCTTGAAGGGCCCGTTGATGCGGAAAGGCTGGAAGGAGTGGATGGATGCCGGGGCGCCCGAATTGACCCCGGATGTGAAACGCAAATACAAATTCGACGCCCGATTCCTGGACGACATGATGCGGGTGTCCTGGGACACGGCGGCCACCTATGCGGCCAAGGGCTGCATTCTCATCGCGACCCGCTACAGCGGGGAAGCGGGAGCCCGGCGGCTGCGGGAGCAGGGCTATGCGCCGGAGATGATCGAGATGATGAAGGGCGCGGGCGTGCGCTGCTTCAAGCATCGCGCCGGCATGCCGGTGCTCGGCATTATCGGCAAAATGATGAATACGCGGTTCAACGGTGGAGTATTGCCGTTGTTGGACTCCTGGATCCGTAAAGTGGATCCAGACCGTGCGCAGGGCGGCAAGTATTATTCGAACTACACCTGGCACGGTGACCAGGACCCGTCGCACCCCTGGTGGAACGGGACGCAGAACTGCGATATCGACCTCTCTGACATGCGCTTCTCCAAGCTGAACACCAGCTGGGGCAAGAACTTCGTCGAGAACAAGATGCCGGAAGCGCACTGGAAGCTCGAATCGATCGAGCGCGGTGCCCGCATCGTCGTGATCACGCCGGAGTACAACCCAACGGCCTATCGGGCGGACTACTGGATTCCAGTCCGGCCGCAAACCGATGCGGCATTGTTCTTAGGCGCCTGCAAACTCATCCTCGATGAGAACCTGCAGGACATCGACTACATCAAGGGGTTTACGGACATGCCCCTGCTCGTCCGTACCGATACGCTCCAGTATCTGGATCCCCGGGATGTAATCAAGGATTTCGCTTTCCCCGATTTCTCCAAGAGCTACTCCGGCCGCATCCAGTCCTTGAAACCCGACCAGATTGAACGGTTGGGCGGCATGATGGTGTGGGACCTGAATAAGAAGCAGGCGGTGGCACTGCATCGGGAGCAAGTGGGGTATCACTTCGTGCAGAGCGGGATCGATCCAGCCTTGAACGGCACCTACCGGGTCAAGCTGCTGAACGGCCGCGAAGTCGACGTCTCGCCGATCTATCAGATGTATCAAGTCCACCTACAGGACTACGATCTGGACACGGTGGCGCAGATCACCCGCGCACCCAAGGACCTCATCGTCCGGTGGGGCCGGGATTCGGGCACGATCAAGCCCGCGGCGATGCACAACGGCGAAGGCGTCTGCCACTATTTCCACATGACGGAAATGGGGCGCGCCGCCGCACTCGTGGTGACCTTGACCGGGAACATCGGCAAGTTCGGCACGGGCTGCCATACCTGGTCGGGCAACTACAAGGCGGGCATCTGGAACGCCACGCCCTGGTCAGGAGCCGGGTTAGCCGTG
>DASTQY010000105.1:0-2863 GCA_035761525.1 Nitrospira sp.
GGGGAGCCGCGCGCCAAGTTCGCCATACACCATCGCCCCGCCCACAGCGAATAGACCGCCAACCGTCCACAACAAGAGGATTAACATCGGATCCCCCAGTTCTCGCGCCATCAAGCCTGTGGTCGTGAAGATGCCACCTCCGATGATATTGCTGACGAGCAGACAACTGGCGGTAAACCACCCGATTGTTTCAACACGCACACTCGGCAGCGACATGGTTGAGGCCTTTCTTTTGTCGAGTGACTCTCCTACCATATCATCCGTCCATGCCAGAGAAGCAGACAAAGAAGCCACGCGGGACCGGCACTCGGCGCAGACGAAAGCCGGCAGGGCAGTCGACTGCCTTGACGGCAACAGAACTGCAAGCCGCAGCCCCGCATGCCGAAGTGGCCGACCTGCATCGAGCCATCGAGCAGGATGGTGGCAAGGTCCTTTCGGTATATCGGGAGCCTTACGGAGGCCATTGGGTGGTGTTGTCGGCGTTGCCCATCGAGCTGGTTGAACCGACTCCGTATCAGCGCAACCTGTCTGATACTCATGTAAGAAAGCTTGAAGCAGTGATCAGCAAGATCGCCCGGTTTCTTGATCCGATCATTTGCGTACGCGTCTCTAGGGAAAATCAGACGGCGAAGTATTGGACGCCGAACGGCAATCATCGGCTCTCCGCCATGCGGACCTTGGGCGCGAGAAGCATCGTGGCGATCGTCGTGCCCGAAACTGCAGCCGCCTACCACATTCTCGCTCTTAATACCGAGAAAGCCCATAACCTCCGGGAAAAGGCACTCGAGGTCATTCGCATGTACAAGGAACTTATGAAACTCCCGGAAACGGAAGAAGAGACCTACGCGTTGGAGTTCGAAGAACCGGCACTCATTACGCTCGGTCTCTGTTATGAAGAACGACCACGATTCAGTGGGGGCGCCTACCATCCTGTCCTGAAACGTGTGGAGGAATTTCTTAAAAAACCGATGCGTACGGCACTCGAGTCGCGGGAGGCACGAGCGCGCAAGCTTCTCGAGCTTGACGATGCCATCGTGAAACAAGTCAATGCGCTTAAGGCGAAGGGGTTGACCAGTCCCTACCTGAAGAGCTTCGTCGTTGCCCGCGTAAATCCGCTCCGTTTTCGGCAAAAGGACGCTCCCCCCGTGTCCTTTGACGAAGCCATGGAACGCATGATCCAGGCGGCGGCCAAATTCAATCCGGAGAAAGTGAAGGTGGACGATCTCGCAAAATCAGGCGGGATGCCGGACGAGAGCGAGTAGCGCGTTCCGCCTTGTTTCTATCCGAAAGCCCCTCGTACAATAACCAGACTCATTTAACAGGGAGGCCACGATGGGTCTTGCTGACAACAAATGCATCCCTTGCCGCGGCGGCGTGCCGCCGCTTCCCACTGACCGAATACAAACGTTGCTTCAAGAGCTCGGTAGGGGCTGGGCCTTGAATCCCCAGGGCCGCCTCGAGCGATTGTATACCTTCAAGGACTTTGCGCAGGCGTTGTCCTTTGTGAACAGAGTCGGTGCCGTGGCCGAGGCCGAAGGCCACCATCCTGATCTGTATTTGTCGTGGGGTAAGTGCAGGGTCGAAATCTGGACACACAAGATCAATGGGTTGACTGAGAGCGATTTTTACTTGGCGGCGAAGGCGGACAGGGAATTTGAACCGTTCCGAGCCATGGCGGGCGGGTGATCACAGCGTGAGTCACACATCAGATTCTACGAGGCGTGCAACGGGCGAGGCGCAGGTCGCGCTCGTCAACATGCCGTTCAGCTTCTCGAAGTATCCCTCCATCCAGCTTGGCACACTCTCGTCATTGCTGAAAGCACAAGGCCTTGCCGTCGATTGCCATTATTTGAACGTCCATTTTGCCCACAAGATCGGTGTGCCGCTGTACGAATTGATCTGTGAAAAGCGCGCACTCTTCGGTGAGTGGCTGTTTTCCTATCTCCTCTTTCGTGAGAATCCCAAGCGCGCCGAATACCCGCGTGTCTTCAAGCCTGTCTTTGAACAGATGGCGCAGCAGAGTGGCCGACCGATCGGCTATTTTGAGGAGATGGCCACGAGGATCGCCCCGCAGTTTCTGACGTGGGCTTTGACGGCGTTTGATTGGAGCCGATACAAGCTGATCGGCTTCACCTCCACGTTTGATCAAAACGTGGCCAGTCTGACGATGGCCAAGCTGATCAAGGACCTCTATCCTGACGTCACCATCGTGTTTGGCGGAGCGAACTACGACGGAGAAATGGGTTTGGAATATTTCCGGGCGTTCCCGTTTATCGACTATGTGGTCGTTGGCGAAGGAGAAGTAGCCTTTCCCGCTCTTGTAAGGCAGGTGTTATCAGAGCATTCGGACGGTGTACCGCCGGCAGTCGTCTTCCGGCAGGATGGACAGATCCGGTTAATGCCCAATACCTCTCTCTTTACGGATTTCGCACGGACAGGTCCGCCGGATTATGATGATTACTATCGTTTGCTAGCTGAACTCGGCGCGGCGGCGCAAGGTCTGGATCGCATTCTCTTGTACGAGGGGTCGCGCGGTTGTTGGTGGGGAGAGAAACATCATTGCACCTTTTGCGGACTCAATGCTCAAAGCATGAAGTTTCGTGCGAAATCTCCGGAACAGGTCGCGCGTGAAATGACCTACCTCTCTCACCGGTATGATACGGCGCGGTTCAGGCTGGTTGATAACATTATCGATATGAAATACATCGACCAGCTCTTTGGGAAGTTTGCCGGCGACCATTGCGATCTTGATGTCTTTATTGAGACCAAGAGCAACCTTCACAAACAGCAGATTCGAACGTTGGCCGCTGGCGGTGTCAAATGCATGCAGCCCGGGCTGGAAAGTCTGAGCGCGACGCAGCTG
>DASTQY010000106.1:0-8463 GCA_035761525.1 Nitrospira sp.
AGCGACAAGGGGGCCATTGTGGAGGGGGCCGGCTTCACACTCTACGATATGGAGTCCATCAAGGGTTCAGATGCAGACCGGGTTGAACGCGATCCCATCTGTGATCGTTCGAAACGTCCGAAGATTCACAAAGTGGAACCGGACGAAGCCAAACCAGGCCAAAAGGTGACGATCAAGGGCGAAAACTTCGGGACGAAAGAATGCTTCCACGGCGTCGCATTCAGTGCCGCAGGACCTGCCAAGATCGAGTACAAGTTCGTCAACGACTCGACGATCGAAGCCACGGTGCCCGACGTGAAAGCCGGCATGTCATTCATCGACGTGGTAGCCGGTGGTGGTAACGCCCGGTCCAAGGGCTTTCTTGTGCAAACCAAGTAGAATTTGATCATCTCGAGGGGGCGCGGATAGCGCTCCCTTGCGAGTTCACCCCTGAGCGTTTTTCCATCCCTCCGTGCCGATTAGTCATCCCTCGCTCCCTCGACATTCTTTTCGATCTTATGCTAGCTTACGCCTCCTTTGCGCCGGTCTGCGGTCTCATGGAGCCGCGCATGGGAACATCGGAGCCCGAACCTGAAATGTTCAAGAAAATCCTCGTGGCCAATCGTGGTGAGATCGCCATGCGGATCATTCGCGCCTGCCGTGAACTCAATATCGCCACTGCCGCCATCTATTCCGAAGCCGATTCGACCGGCATTTACGTCAAGAAAGCCGACGAAGCCTACGTCGTAGGTCCCGGACCAGTGAAGGGGTTCCTGGACGGGCAACAAATCGTTGATCTCGCGCGTCGCATCGGAGCCGACGCCATTCACCCTGGCTACGGTTTTCTGTCAGAAAACGCGGAGTTTGCTGAGCGGTGCGGTGCGGCTGGCATTACGTTCATCGGCCCCTCGCCGCGCGCGATCACGCTGATGGGTAGCAAGGTCAAGGCTCGTGAGTTGGCCCAATCAGTTGGCGTTCCCATTGTTCCCGGGACCGAAGGAGGCGTGAGCGAGGCATCGGCCGCGCTCGCCTTTGCCCGGCAAGTCGGCTATCCGGTAATCATTAAAGCGAGTGCCGGCGGCGGCGGTCGAGGACTCAGGGTCGTGCGGTCGGATGCAGAGCTGCGGGAAAACATGGAGGTCGCCGCACGCGAAGCGCAGGCTGCCTTCGGCGACGGCAGTGTCTTTCTCGAGAAATACATCGAACGGCCCCATCATATCGAGTTTCAAATCCTTGCCGACCGGCATGGGCATGTCATTCATCTCGGCGAACGGGACTGTTCCATCCAACGGCGACACCAGAAACTGATTGAAATCGCCCCGTCGTTGATTCTGACGCCTGTACTGCGCCGCGAAATGGGTGAAGCCGCGATCACGATCGCGAAAGCCGTCAACTATGATAACGCCGGGACCGTCGAATTCCTGCTCGATCAGGAGGGTCGCTTCTACTTCATCGAAATGAATCCCCGCCTGCAGGTCGAGCACACGGTGACCGAGCAGATCACGGCGATCGACATCGTGCGCAACCAGATTGCTATTGCGGCCGGCAAACCGCTCGACATTCGGCAGGAAGAAGTTACGCTGCAGGGCCACGCCATTCAGTGCCGGATCAACGCCGAGGATCCGAAGAACAACTTTATGCCCTGCACCGGCACGGTGACCGCTTACCTATCGCCGGGTGGGATCGGAGTCCGGATCGATGGCGCCGTCTATAAAGACTATACCGTGCCGCCCTATTACGATGCCTTGCTGGCCAAGCTGACCGTCCGCGGCCGAACCTGGGAAGAAACGGTCAGCCGCATGCGTCGATCGCTTGAAGAATACGTATTGCGCGGTGTGAAGACGACCATCCCGTTCATGAAAACCATCATGCAGGACCAGGACTTTCTCGCCGGGCGTTTCGACACTTCTTACCTGGAGACGCATCCCGACCTCTTCATGTACGACGAATTCGAGCAGCCGGAAGATCTGGTGGTGGCAATTTCAGCCGCAATTGCGGCCTATGAAGGGTTGTAAGACCGGACGGCGCTCATCCCTCTGAGACGACACCATGGCACCGAAGAGACCTTCTAGGAAAAAGCCTGCAGCAAAGAAGCGTCCGCTCGGCTCGTGGGCCACGAAACCCTCCGTCCGGCCGACAGCTCGTCTGCAGGAACTTGCCATCCAACCGGCTGCGGGTAAACCCATCCTCATAACCGACGTCGCCCTTCGCGATGGGCATCAATCGCTCCTGGCCACCCGCATGAGAACGGAGGATATGCTGCCGATCGCCCAAAAACTGGACGCGGTCGGGTTTTGGTCGTTGGAGGTATGGGGCGGTGCGACCTTCGACACATGCCTCCGGTTTCTCAAAGAAGATCCCTGGGAACGGCTGCGCGCGCTTCGGGCAGCCATGCCCAATACGAAGCTCCAGATGCTCCTGCGAGGACAAAACCTCGTGGGCTACCGCCACTATGCCGATGACGTGCTCGAGCGATTTGTCGAACGTTCGGCGGCCAACGGAATTGACGTCTTTCGCATCTTTGACGCGCTCAACGACGTGCGTAATGTGGATCGGGCGGTCCGTGAAGTGAAGGCCTGCGGCAAGCATGCCGAGGCGGCGCTCAGTTATACGGTGAGCCCTGTCCACAATATCGATCGTTACGTCGACCTCGCCAGGCAATTGGAAGATCTCGGCACCGATACGCTCTGCATCAAAGACATGGCAGGTCTGCTGGCCCCGCTCGACGCCTATCATCTGGTGCGCCGCCTGAAAGCCGCCGTCAAAGTTCCTATTCACCTGCATTCTCACTACACATCCGGCATGGCGTCGATGTCTGCCTTAATGGCGATCCTCGGCGGACTCGACATGCTTGACACGGCCATGTCGCCGCTGGCCGGCGGCACATCGCACCCCGCGACGGAATCCATGGTGGCTTCGCTGCAAGGCACACCGTATGATACGGGCCTCGCCCTGGAGTCATTCCTGCCGATTACCGAGCACTTCCGGACCGTCCGTCGCCGGTACCGCCAATTTGAAAGCGACTTTACCGGCGTCGATGCGGAGATCCTGACCTCGCAGATTCCTGGCGGTATGCTGTCTAATCTCGCGGCGCAGTTGACCGAACAGAACGCGTTGGACCGTATGAAAGAAGTGCTCGACGAAGTGCCGCGGGTGCGCGAGGACATGGGCTATCCACCGCTGGTCACGCCGACGAGCCAGATTGTCGGCACACAGGCCACCCTCAATGTCCTGACGGGCGAACGCTACAAAGTCATTACGACCGAGACGAAGAACTACTTTCTCGGGCTCTACGGCCGTGCGCCAGGGCAGGTTGATCGGAACATCATGGCCCGTGCGGTTGGAAATGAAGAGCCGATCAGGACGAGACCGGCCGACCGCTTGGACCCCGAGTTGGAAGCGGTCAGGAAAGATCTCCCTGCTTCCGCCCAAAGCATGGAAGATCAGCTCTCCTTCGTACTGTTTCCGGCCATTGCGCGTGACTTTTTCGAGGCGCGGGAAAAGGGAGATCTGGTGCCGGAACCGCTCGAAGCCGCGGCACCAAAAGGACCGGCCGTGGCCGGAGAGCTCCACTTGGCGCCTGTTGAATTCAACCTGACCGTGCATGGAGAAACCTACCATGTGAAGGTATCGGGATCCGGGCGCAAAACTGATGGACGCAAACCGTACTACATCCGCGTCAACGACAAACTCGAAGAGGTGTCCCTCGAAGCCCTCCAAGAGGTCCTGGCAGGCGTTCCCGAGGCGCAGGATACCGGCAAAGATGCCAAACCGAAACGACCGAAGCCGTCCAAACCTGGCGACGTCGCCCCTCCAATGCCCGGACGCGTCGTCAAAGTCCTCGTGGAAAAAGATCAACGTGTCAAGGCCGGCGACCCACTGCTGATCATCGAGGCCATGAAGATGGAAAGCCGCGTGCCGGCGCCGCTCGACGGCAAAGTCGTCGCCATTCTTGTCAGTGAGGGCGAGAATGTGAAGACCGATGAAACCGTCATTCAACTTGAATAGCGCGATTCGTGGCCGGCAGACTGCTGAACAGGATATGTATCGCTTTTGAGCTCGCTGCGGTCATCGTGATGCCGGCTTGTTCGTCTCCTCTTCCGATTCCCCCTTACTTCGAAGCCTTCGAGCGTCTCCCCATCCATACCGTGCAGGTCAAAGGCGAGACGATGGCATATCTCGATTTGGGTCAGGGCCAGGCGGTGATCCTGATCCACGGATTCGGCGGATCCATGTGGCAATGGGAACATCAGCAGATTCCTCTCTCGTCGAAATTCCGGCTCATTACCCCGGACCTCCTCGGGTCAGGCCTCTCTGCGAAACCGGAGATTGACTACCGCCCCGAGCAAACATTGGAGTATTTCATTGGCTTCATGGATGCGCTCAAGATCGAGCGGGCAACACTAGTCGGCAACTCAATGGGCGCCGGCCTCGCCATCGGCATGGCGCTGGCGCATCCGAACCGCGTGTCCGACCTGATACTGATCGATGGCCTGCCGGCGAATGTGCGGGAGAAGCTCACGAGCCCGTCGATCAAACGGGCGCTCGACAGCAGCGCCCCGACCTGGCTGGTCTCACTGGGCAATTGGCTGTTTGGCGGTGTGATGGTTGAATCAGTGTTGAAGGAGATCGTGCATGACCCGTCCTTGCTCACTCCTGCAGTCATTGAGCGATCCAACCGCAACCGCCAGCGGCCCGGCCTCATGCGACCTCTCATGACGGTCCGGGACACGCTTCCGCTGTGGGAAACCGGTTTCGCCAAACGGATCCCTGACATCGGCCACCGGACCCTCGTCATCTGGGGTGAAGAGGATCGTGTTTTTCCTCTCTCGGCCGGAGAAGAATTACAACAAAGTATCAAAGGAGCTGTGCTGGCTCGCATTCCACAGGCGGGGCACATTCCCCAATGGGAACGCCCTGATGTGGTGAATCGAGCTATGATAGAATTTCTGCGATAAATGGCCTGAGAGTACTCGATCACGACAACGGGAGGCTTTTCATGACAACGACCGGTATGCGCCTATGGCTTCTAGTTCCCTGTGTCAGCGCGCTGATGCTGACCGGCTGCAGCGGCGGACACGACTTCACGTATAAGAACATCACGGTTGCGGACGGGAGTGCAAAAGCCGGCGACGGGCATAGCGTGCTATTTAAAGGCAGTCCGCTCTCCCTTTCGGGAAACGGCATCAAAGTCGGAGACCAGCTGCGGAGCGTGAAACTTGCCCAGCCTGACCTCTCGCTCGTCAACGTGGCCGATACCGGTGGGAAGGGAAAGGTCCGCATCATCAGCGTCGTGCCGTCGCTCGACACCAAGGTGTGTGAGCAGCAAACTCATTACCTGAGCGAAAAAAATAAGGGCCTGGACAAGATGGTCGAACTGATCACGGTCAGCATTGATACGCCCTTTGCCCAGAAGCGGTTTGCGGAAGAGGCTAAGATCGCCAACGTCACATTTTTGTCCGATTATCGTAACGGCGACTTCGGGAAGGCCTACGGGCTCTTCTTGAAAGATCCCCATGTTCTGGCCCGTGCCGTCATGGTCGTCGACGCACAGAATACCGTCCGCCATTTGCAGATCACTCCGGAACTCGCTCAATTGCCCGACATGGATGAAGCCTTTCAGGTCGCGCGAAAGCTGATTACCGCGAGCTGAGGCGGACAGTCGCGCCCGGGTGAAGGCCGGCTCAACGGCTCGCGCTCAAATCCATTAGTGCCTCACCTTTCACTCGAGGGTCTGGATGTCCCATTACGACCTTCTCGTCATCGGCACCGGACCTGCCGGCCAGAAATCCGCCGTGCAAGCCGCCAAACTCGGCAAGAAAGTCGGTGTAATCGAGCGCCATGAAGTCGTCGGTGGCGTGTGCATTAATACCGGCACCATACCAAGTAAATCGTTGCGTGAAGCCGTGCTCTACCTTTCCGGTTTTCGCCAACGGAATCTGTACGGCGCGAGCTACCGCGTTAAAGCGACGATCACGATCGAAGACCTCGCCTTCCGCACCAACCACGTCATCACACATGAAGTCGCCATCGTCAGGGATCAGATGGCCCGCAATCGTGTCGATATGATCCACGGCAAGGCCAGTTTTGTCGATCCCCACCGATTGCGGATTCAGCAGACGACCGGCACGATCGATCACACGGCGGATTTTATCGTCATTGCCGTGGGCACCGAACCGGCCAGACCCACGGAGGTGCCTTTTGACGACGAGTCGGTGATCGATACGGATGGCCTGCTCAGGCTCAAACGGATCCCAGACTCCATCGTCATCGTGGGCGGCGGGGTCATCGGCACTGAGTACGCGTCGATTCTCGCCGCCATGGGCGTCCCGGTCACTCTCATCGACAAACGGCCGCGCCTGCTCGAGTTCGTCGACGGGGAGATCATCACGGCTCTTCAAGAGCAGATGAAAGAGATCGGCGTCACGTTGTACCACGAGGAGGAAGTGCTTGGAATCACGAAGTCGCCCGATCACCACATCGGCGTGCGCTTGAAGCACAGTAAACCGATTCAAGCCACCACGCTCATGTATGCGGTCGGCCGAGAAGGCGCGACCAAAGAGCTCAATCTGGAGGCGGTCGGACTGAAGCCCGATGAGCGAGGCCGTCTGTTCGTCAACGCGCATTTCCAAACCGCCATCCCACATATCTATGCAGCCGGTGACGTGATCGGCTTCCCTGCCCTCGCGTCAACGTCCATGCAGCAGGGCCGCCATGCGTCGTGCCATGCCTTTGGTTTTCCGGACCGAATGGACACCGATCTCTTGCCCTATGGGATCTATGCGATTCCGGAAATCTCGATGGTGGGAAAAAACGAAGAAGAGTTGGTCCGCACCGAGGTTCCCTACGCCGTGGGCATAGCGCGTTATCGCGAGATTGCCAGAGGCCAATTGATCGGCGACGAAACGGGCATGCTGAAACTCCTCTTTCATCGCCAAACTCGCGAGCTGCTCGGCGTCCATGCGATCGGCGAAGGGGCCACGGAGCTTATCCATATCGGCCAAGCCGTCATGGCCTACCATGGCCGCGTCGACTACTTCATCGACACCGTGTTCAATTATCCAACATTGGCTGAGTGCTATAAAGTCGCCTCATTGGACGGCATCAACCGGCTGCCAAGGCCTTGGCCGCCTGCCAATCACAAACCCTGACGCGCACCGCGTGAAGCGTTCTGATCGCGTAGTCGATTTGGGACCATGCGGGCTCGGCCAAAAAGGAGAACCATGTCGTTTTCCAACCATCTTCGCCAGCTAGCCCAATCGATCTGGAAAGCCCAACTGTCCCATCCCTTCGTCGTCGCCTTGGGCAATGGCACCTTGCCGGAGGGAAAGTTCCGCTACTACATCCTGCAAGACGCTCGCTTTCTCGGTGATCTCGCTCGAGTATTCTCCGCCGGCGCCTTGCGGGCACCCGACGCGGAATCGGCGCTCCGATTCACCAAGCTCGCCGAAGAAACCATCGTGGTCGAGAGGAGTCTACACGAGGGATACGGGACCAAGTGGAACATGACGGCCCAACAGATGACCTCCGTTCCCATGGCGCCAACCAACTATGCCTACACCCGTCACATGCTTGCCGTCGCCCAATCAGGATCGGCCGCAGAGATTACCGTTGTCGCTCTGCCCTGCGCCTGGATTTACTGCGTCGTGGGACACCATCTGCTCCGCCACGGGCCGCCGAAGAAACAGCACCCGTATCGCGACTGGCTCATGCTCTATGCGTCGCCGGAATTTGCCGAGGTGCAACAATGGATGCGCAAGAAGGTGGATCAGTGGGCCAAGACGGCTGGAAAGGCGGAACAGCGTCGCATGGAGGAATCGTTCGTGATCAGCTCACGCTATGAGTGGATGTTCTGGGAGATGGCGTGGAACGAGGAGCAGTGGCCGGTGTAGCCCTGGCTCGCCCAGGGATGAGTGCCCTTGTGCTCGCCGAACGCGGCACACCTGACTAATCGTATTTGGAAATAAAGGGCGGTGCTCGTCCAGGCGCGCACGTTCGGCATCTCATCCCCGGACTCGCGATACAACCGACCGCAAGGTGGGAGAGAAATAGAAACGGCAGGTGCGGTTACCCGAGCCTCGTGCAAGTCGCCTGGCAGGAGGTAGCGCCCCGCTTATTGGGTAGCGACACCGGCCATAGGGAGAGCAAGGAAGAGAAAAGAATCTAATTCATAGTCCGTTTCGCCAAAAAACTTTGTGCGCATAAACATGACGTACCGTCAAATCACCATCAATCTTGCTGCGCTGGTATTCCTACTGGCGCTGCTAGGTCTTGTCTACTGGCAGCATACCGGTGCTCGAGCAGTGCCCCGGCTCATTGACGCCTTGCAAAGCGGTGACCTTCAGACGCAGATGCTGGCGGCACAGGGATTGCGGCATATCGGACAACCGGCCCAGGCGGCCGTTCCCGTTCTGATAGAACTGGCTATCGGGCAGGGCAGGTCTTCAATACAGATCGAGGCAGCAGGCGCCTTGCCTCCCATCG
>DASTQY010000107.1:0-2321 GCA_035761525.1 Nitrospira sp.
TTTCGAGCCCTTTTCTATGGAGGGGTACCGCTCAAAGGGTGCCGGCCAAGTGCGCGGCTTTTCCCCGGAACGATATCTCGACAGCGTGCAAGCCGAACGAGTGGATCGGTACGCACAGTTTGCACTGGTCGCCGCGAAGGAAGCCCTGGCGGACTCCGGCCTTCAGATGGCTCGCGAGGATCCGCGCCGGGTCGGCGTCATCGTAGGTGCCGGCATGGGCGGCATGGTCATGGGAGAACGGGAAATCACCCAACTCTACCAACACCAACGCCCTCACCGCGTCCATCCCAATTTTATTCCGGTGATCACGCTCAACTCGGCGTCGGGCATCGTGGCCATGGCGCATGGAGCCAAGGGGCCCAATTACACCGTGTCAACCGCCTGCTCATCCAGCGCCCATGCGCTGGGGCAGGCCATGCAATGCATCAAGGAAGGCCGTGCTGACGTCGTCATTACCGTCGGCGCTGATGCCAGCATCACGCCATTGGTCTTCGCAGGATTTTGCTCCCTTCGAGCGCTTTCGACCAAGTACAACGATCAGCCGGAGCGCGCCTCGCGTCCCTTCGACCGGCTTCGAGACGGATTCGTGATGGGTGAAGGCGCCGGCGCACTCGTTCTGGAATCGTCCGTTCATGCCAAAAAACGCCGCGCAAGAATCTACGCCGAGATCGCGGGATATGCCGCCACCAGTGAGGCCTATCACATGGTCATTCCCCGCGAAGACGGGGAAGAGATCGCCACGACCATGCGCTTGGCCATGGCCGACGCAGGGCTCACGCCTGCGAATATTGATTACATCAACGCGCACGCGACATCGACCACGATCGGAGACGCGGTTGAGACAAAAGCCCTTCGTCAAGTCTTTCGCACACGCGCGGACAAACTCGCCATCAATGCAACGAAGTCCCTGGTCGGCCACACACTGGGAGCCGCTGGCGCCATCGGCGGCATCGCAACCGTTCTGGCCATTCACACGGGGCAGATCCATCCAACCGCCAATTACGAGGAGCCGGATCCCGCCTGCGCATTGCGAGGCCTTAGCTCATCGGTGCAGGAACGGAAGGTCAAGGCGGCGCTGCTCAACGCATTCGGCTTCGGCAGCAATAACGCCGCCGTCGTCATCAAGCGTTTTACCGCCTGAAAGCAAGCACCCCGTAAAGGACAGAGCCGGATGAGCGACCGCGCAGTCACCGAGAAAATCATCACAGCCCTCGCCGACTATCTGCGACGGAATCCGGAGTCCATCGAACCGGCTCATCATTTGCGCGACGACCTGGGTCTCGACTCCATGGCCGTCATCGAGTTGCTCTATAAGATCGAAGAGGCCTTCGACATCCAAATACCGGACGAAGACCTGGTCCGCCTGTCGACCGTCGAAGCCGTCTGCGAGTATGTGGAGCACCGACTGGCACCGGCCAAGCGGCCGGTGGCTCGTAGCCGTGCGGCCAAGAGTAGGAAAAAGAAATAGCCTCCATGGGATCCTTGTCTACGCCTACCACGCTGACGCTGTCCCAGATTCATGCACTGGTGGGCGGCACGCTTCATGGAAACGGCGCCTCTCTGCTGTCATCGCTGGCCAGTCTGGATGACGCGACCCCGCAAGCATTGGCCTTCATCTCCAACGACAAAGCCGCCAAGGTCCCGGGCGGTATCAAGGCCGGAGGATTACTCGTACACCGCCACTTGCCAGAAATCGATGTTCCGCAAATCGTCGTACCCAATCCACTCCTCGCCTTTGCGCAGGTGGCCCAAACCTTTTTTATCCGGCCTTCCGCTCCGCGAGGTATTGCAGCAGACGTCTCGAAGGGGACCGACGTCACGATCGGGGCCGATCCCTCCATCTGGCCCTTCGTCACGCTAGGAGACCGCGTGAGCATTGGAGCGAGGGTGACGCTTTATCCCGGCGTCTTCGTCGGGGCCGATTGCGTTGTGGGCGACGACAGCGTGCTCTATCCCAACGTGGTCGTCCGGGAAGGCTGTTCGATCGGCGCCAGAGCCATCATTCACAGTGGAACGGTGATAGGAGCGGATGGCTTTGGATACGTCCAGCATCAGGGCCGACATCAGAAGATCCCACAGCTCGGGGGCGTCACGATCGAGGACGATGTGGAAGTAGGCGCCAACGTGACGATCGATCGCGCGACGCTCGGTCGTACGATCATCAAACAGGGCACAAAGATCGACAATCTCGTGCAGATTGCACACAATGTCACCGTGGGCGAGCACGACATCATCGTGGCTCAAGTGGGTATCGCAGGCAGTACGACGATCGGTCACCACGTCATGATCGGAGGGCAGGCCGGACTAGCGGATCATCTGAC
>DASTQY010000108.1:0-3001 GCA_035761525.1 Nitrospira sp.
ACGTTGCTGAAGCAATGGTATACCACTCACATAATTACACCGTGTCTCAGGAATTCCAGCGGTATATTGACTTAGGCGTCTTCTTCGGGAAGGAGCGGTGGCTTCTTAATGAATTTGGAAAGCCTGAGGGTGAGGGCGCGAAATTCATTCGATCCGAATGGTCGTTTCTTCTCTCGCATGGACTGATCTATTTGCTGCCAGTAAGCGTTCTTAGAGCTGCTGCCAAACTGTTGGGATACCGCCTCGGTCTCTTTCACCCATTCTTGCCTTCATGGATGTTGAAAAAACTGAGCATGCATGGGATGCGGCGGAGTGACGTGTGAGATAGCGACATGCTGAAACGGCACATGCAATTTCTCCAAAGCCTTCTCTTTCTGTTTGACCTCACGGTCATTTGTGTCTGCTGGCTGACTGCATACTACCTGAGATTTCTTCAGGGCTTCGCTCCGATTGAGAAACCCATTCCTCCTTTCGAAATGTATGTATGGCTGGTGGTCCCCATTTTGGCCGTATGGGGAATTTCGTTCCGGGCGTTCAATCTTTACCGTCCTCGCCGAATGGGAACTCATCTCGAAGAGTTTTTCGATATCGCCAAGGCCAATACGTTGGCTGTTTTGATGCTCGTCGCGGTTACCTATTTCATGCGTCAGTTCGACTATTCGCGGCTCGTTTTCCTGTATTTTTGGATGTTGAACCTGGCGACTCTTGGCTTTTCGCGCATGGCCTTCAGGGAAGGGCTGCGGTTCATGCGCAAACAAGGATTCAATCAGCGCCATTGCTTGATTGTGGGTGCAGGAAAGCTTGGACAACGAGTTGCACGGTCCCTTGCATTGCACAGCGAGTTTGGCATCAAGACCCATGGCTTCTTGACGCGGCAACCGAACAAGATCGGTCAAATGTATGAAGGCTGCTTGGTTATCGGGTTCTATTCCGACATTGAGAAACATGCTCCGGGAATGGATATTGTGTTTCTGTGTCTACCGCCTGGAGCGGAGGATTACTCGGAGAAGATATTGCAATACCTTGCGACCACTTCGATTGAAGTGAAAGTGATTCCATCGATTTACGAATTCATCACATTGCGAGCCGAAGCCGAGATGTTTGATGGCTTGCCTCTGATCACGCTGCAGGGATCACCGTTGTATGGCTGGAATGGAGTGGTCAAGCGGATGACAGATCTCGTCGGGGCGGCGATCGCATTGACGCTGACTGCTCCCTTGATGGCGCTGATCGTGACACTCATCAAGGCGACGTCATCCGGGCCAGTCCTTTATAAGCAAGAAAGAATGGGCCTCGATGGTAAACCATTCTTCATGCTGAAATTTCGGACCATGTGTGCCGATCATCCTGGAGACACGAACCTTCTCACTTCTCGAGATGATCCCCGAGTTACACCTATCGGCCGCCTGTTGCGGAAGACGAGCCTTGACGAGTTGCCTCAATTCTGGAATGTGCTTATGGGAGACATGAGCATTGTTGGTCCACGCCCCGAACGTTCTTGGGTTGTCGAAGCAGTGCGAAAACAGATTCCTTTGTATATGCTCAAACATAAAATGAAGGCTGGGATTACTGGCTGGGCCCAAGTCAACGGCTGGCGAGGTGCTACGTCACTCGACAAGCGAATTGAGTACGATTTGTATTACATCGAACACTGGTCGCCTTGGTTCGATGTCAAAATTATGTGCATGACTTTGTGGAGAGGTTTCCTCCACAAGCATGCCTATTAACGCCTGCATCATTGAGGTATCACTTCCCCATAGGAGTCATTCGTCCACTCATTAATTTCAAGTCGAACTGAATTCTTATGAACATTCTTGTCACCGGCGGCGCTGGCTTCATCGGCTCACATCTGGTTCGTCGTTTGGTTGTTCAGAGCGGACACTATGTCGTGAACCTCGACGCGCTCAAGTATTCCGGCAACCGTGCCAACACGCAGGATTTGGACGGTCATGCACGCTATCGATTCGTCCATGGGGACATCGCCGACCAGCAACTGGTCAACGGTCTCTTGCGGGAGCACGGGATTGAAGGCGTGATCAATGCGGCGGCAGAGACTCATGTTGACCGTTCGATTGTGGACCCCGGCAGCTTCGCCAAGACAGATGTTGTGGGGACCGGGATTTTGCTCGAAGAGGCGCGACGCGCCGGCGTGAAGCGTTTTCTGCAGGTGAGCACTGATGAAGTCTACGGCTCTGTGGAGGCCGGCATGTCCAGGGAAGAGGATGTGCTCACACCTCGCAGCCCCTACTCGGCGAGCAAAGCGGGAGGCGATCTCCTGACGCTGAGCTATTGGACCACCTATCGGTTCCCTGTCATGGTCTCGCGGGGAAGCAATACTTACGGCCCGCATCAGTATCCAGAAAAATTCATTCCGTTGTTTGTCACGAATGCCTTAGACGATCAGCCGTTGCCGTTGTACGGCGATGGTCGCCAGCGACGAGACTGGTTGGCCGTACAAGACCACTGTGCCGCAATCGAGCAGATCTTGCTGAACGGAGAGCCTGGAGAGGTGTACAACGTCGGCGGCGGGAACGAACGGGAAAACATCGGCGTGGCGGAACAATTGCTGGCCTTGCTGGGCAAACCAAAGAGCTTGATCCGGCTTGTGGAAGACCGGCCAGGTCATGATCGACGCTATGCGGTCGATTGCCGCAAGATCAATCGGATGGGATGGCAGCCCACGGTCTCGTTTGACGCCGGACTCAAGGCCACGGTCGACTGGTATCGACAAAATGAGTCCTGGTGGCGTCCGATCAAGTCCGGAGAATTTCGTGCGTATTACGAAGCGATGTATGCCAAGCGTCTGAAGGAAGGCCTCTCACCCTCGTCGTCATGCGCATCCTGATTACCGGCGCCAACGGACAACTTGGTAGCGCATTACAGCGTACCTTCACGGGGGAGGAACTCGTTCTCAAGGACTTGCCTGATTTTGATCTCACCAACCCAACCTGTGAAGACGAGATACGAGACGCGCGTCCCACGGTGATCATGCATGTCGGGG